>NZ_JOGH01000041.1:0-106636 GCF_000721345.1 Kitasatospora sp. NRRL B-11411
CGTCAGCCGCGCGATCAGCACCGCGATGTCGTCCGCCCGCACCCCACCCCCGCTCCCACCGAGCGGCCGCTCGACCAGACCGGCCTGACCGACCGCGAACGCGAGGTCCTCGCCCAACTCGCCCTCGGCCTCAGCAACGCGGAGATCGGCCGCCGCCTCGCCCTCGCCGAAGCCACCGTCAAGAAGCACCTCACCCAGGCCATGCGCAAGACCGGCCAGTCCGACCGCCTCCGCGCCGCCCTCTACGCCGTCCGCCACGGCCTGGCCGGCTGACCACCCCCCGCCCCCGCACACCGCCCCACCCGGCTCAGGCCGCGATGCCGAGTTCCTGGCGGGTCCGTTGGAGGAGTTCACGGACTGCGGGTTCACGCCGCCAGGGGGCGAGGGCGGTGGTGAACTCGCGGACGTAGTCCAGGGCACGGGTGGACTGGACGCGGGCGAGGATGTCGACGGCCTGGTTGCCGAGGGCAAGGCCCTGGTCGAGGTCGCGGTCCTGGAGGTGGGCGGTGCCGACGATCGCCAGGCGCATCCCGACGGAGCGGGTGAACACACCGGTTGGCATGGCGGCGGCCTGTGCGTTCCAGGCCAGGGCGGCCTTGGGGTTCTTCAGGTCACGGAAGATCTCGGCGGCGTCCGCGGAGAGCCGGGCGTGGTGATAGAAGTCGATCCAGGCGGGTTCGCCGGCGCCGTCGCGGGCCTGGTCGAGCAGGCTTTCGGAGGCGGCCAGCGCGGCGGAGGCGGCCTTGGTGTTGTTGTCGCGGGCGTGGGCCCGGGCCTCGATGAGCTTGGTGAAGGCCAGCACCCGGGGGGCCGCCTCGCCCTTGGCGCGCTGGAAGGCGCCCTGGGTCATGTCGATGGCCTCGCTGGCGAAGCCCCGCAGCAGGGTCTGCATCGCCATCGTGGTGAGCACATAGCAGCCGAGCTCGACGTCGCCGCCGGCCCGGGCGAGGCGCAGGGCCTGGATGAAGTGCCGCTGAGCGGCGTCGTGCTGGCCGACGTCGAAGGCGGTCCAGCCGGCCAGACGGGACAGCTCGGCGGTCACCGAGAACAGTTCGCGGCCCACGTCGTCGCTGAACGAGCCGTTCAACAGCGGCACCGCCCGCTCCTGGAGGCATGCGGTGACGGAGTTGGCCTTCCAGTTCCCGCCGCCGTACTTCGAGTCCCACCGCCGGGCGTCGTCGGCAGCCTCGCGCAGTTCGGCGATGTCGGCGGCGCCGACCCGGCCCCGGCCGCGGTGGGCGGCGGCGTCGTCGAAGGGGGTGACCAGCCAGCGGGTGACAGGGGTGGTGAACGCGGAGACGGCGAAGCCCGTTCCGGTGAGGAAGTCTCGGCGGTCCACAGTGCTCCAGAACGAAGTGGCGACGCGCACGGCGTCGGCGGGATCTCGCGGGAAATCCAACCCCACCGAGGCGTCCGCTGTCTGCGCATCCGCCATGCCGATCTCCGCCAACTGCACCGGCCGACCCAGTCGTTCACCGATCGCCTGGGCCAGTAGCTTGGGCACCGGCCAGTCCGGGACCATGCCGCGGCGGCACCAGTTCGCCACCGAGGTATGCGTATATGTCTTGGTCAGCCCGGCTTCACGGGCCAGCTGGTTCACGCGCAGGGCCAGCGACTTGTGACTGGCCCCGTCACACTTTTCGATCATCCGGGTCAGCGCGTCGTTCGGCGGCTTGGCCCGGCGGGTGGTCGACGCCACAGCGTCCCCCTCAATCGGTCCCGCGCGGCTCTGCACGGAAGTCGTACATCCGGCACCGACGCCGGATCACCGAGGGTATTGCCTTCGCCGCTCGCGGTGAACCGCTTTCGCAAGTTGTGAGCCCCCCTGCGAGCCCTGCCCCGACCCCGTCGGACGCGGTTGTCTGATGCCCCGGGCCCCCACCGGAGCGGACCACAGACCTTCCGGTGGGGGCCTTCACCGATTCACGCTCGGGGGTGACCACCAGATGTGCGGAATCGCAGGACTGGCCGGCGCGGACGCCGCCCGCCACGAGATGACGGTCGCGGCGATGGGCCTGGCCCAGCACCACCGCGGCCCGGACGGAACGAGGCACTTGACCTCGGCCGACGGCCGGACGGTGCTGTCCATGAACACGCTGCTGATCGTCGACACCACCGCCCGGCCCGGCCCCTATGTGGACCCGGCCAGCGGCGTCGTCCTCACCTTCAACGGCGAGATCTACAACTACCGGCAGCTCGCCACGGCTTGGGGCATCGAGCTGGAGTCCGGCGAGAGCGACGCCCACCTGGTGCTGCGGGCCTGGGCCAAGCTCGGCCCCGGCTGCCTGGCCGGGCTGGACGGCATGTTCGCGCTGGCCGCCTACGATCCGCGCGAGGGCCGGCTGTTCCTCGCGCGGGACCGGCTCGGGGAGAAGCCGCTCTACTGGCGCCTGGACGGCGGCCGCCTGGCGTTCGCCTCCGAGGTCACCACCCTGACCGGCTACGGCACCGCTCCGCTGGTCGTCCGCCCGGAGATGCTCAGCATCGAGACGCCGACCGGCGTCGACACCCCGTTCCAGGGCATCCAGCTCCTCGCGCCGGCCACCCTGCTGGCCTTCGACGTCGCCACCGGCTCGCTCGCCCAGCAGACCTGGTGGGCTCTGGAGGGTCTGGAGCCCTGGCAGGGCGACTACAAGACCGCGCTCGCCCGGTACTCCACCCTGCTGGCCGACCGCGTCCCGCTGCGGGCCCCCGGCTCCGACTTCGCGCTGCTGCTGTCGGGCGGGCTCGACTCGTCGGTGCTGGCCTACCTGATGCGACCACAGGTCTGCGTCACGGTCCGCTACCCCGGCCAGGACCGCCTGGACGAGTCCGCGACGGCGGCCGTCGTCGCCCGCGACATCGGCGCCGAACTGGTGGTGATCGAGCCGACCGCCCAGGACTTCGCCCGCGCGCTGCCGGAGATCATGCACGCGCTGGACTACCCGATGGGCAACGCGTCCACGTTCTCCGAGCACATGGCCTACCGGGCGATCGCCGAGCGCGGTCTGCGGGTCGTGGTCGGCGGGCTGGGGCCGGACGAGTTCCTGATGGGCTACGTCCGCCACGCGCTCGTCCTGTTCGGGCCGCAAGCGGTGCTGGACGCCGGGATGGAGTCCTACCGGCCGCTGGCCTCCAAGCTCCTGCACCCGGCCGGCGGGCCGCTGGAACCGGCAGAGGCGATCGTCCGGCTCATCCTGCGCGGGAAGGATCCGGACGGGTGCCTTCGCGAGGTCGTCACCGACGCGCTCCGGCGGGCGGGCGGGGACCTGGCCCGGGGGCTGACGCTGGCGGACCTGGCCACGGCCTGGCGCCCGCTGGTGATGACCAGCGACAAGCTGGCCTCCGCGTTCGCGCTGGAGCGGCGCTCGCCGTTCCTGGCCCGGGACCTGGTCGAGTTCTGCTACCGGCTGCCCATCGGGCACAAGATCGGCGAGCCGGCGGCCGGGAAGCGGATCCTGCGGGACGCGGCGAAGGCCCTCGGCCTGCCGAGGGAGGTCTGGGGCAGCCGGGACAAGCTCGGCTTCGCCTCACCGGTCCCGAGCTGGCTGTCCGGCCCGCTGGAGGGTTGGGCGAGGGCCCAGATCAGCTCCGCTCTCGACCAGGCACCGCGTTCGCTGCGGCCGCTGCTGGCCGGCGGTCTCAAGCCCGGCGGGCGGTTCGACCGGACCCGGATGCAGTCGCTCATGGCCGCGGCCTGGTTCAACGACCAGCCGGTGGAGACGGCGGCATGACGGGCCGTCGGCTCACTACGGTGAGCAGATGGACTCCCAGACTCTCCCCGACGAGCCGTCCGCCGCCGACCCGCGCGGGGCCGTCGCGATCATCACCAACCGGCGCGGCGAACTCCTGCTGCACCTGCGCGACGACATCGCCGGCATCGCCTGGCCTGATCACTGGAGCCTGCTGGGCGGCGGCTGCGACCCCGGCGAGGCCCCGGCCGCGGCGATCGTCCGCGAACTCGACGAAGAGGCGGGCCTGGCCGTCGAGGACCTCGCCGAGCTCTTCGAGACGAAGGACGACGTCGGCTCCGGCCAGATCATCACCTTCTTCGCCGGCGCCTGGGACGGCGACGAGCAGGCCCTGCCGCTCGCCGAAGGCGTCAAGCTCCAGTTCTTCGCCCCCGAGCACCTGCCCGTCCTGACCGTCCCGCCGTTCATCCGCCACGGCATCCACCGCTACCTGGCCGTCCGGCCTGGCGCCTGACGCCCCTGTCCTGAAGAGGGGTCCGGGCGCCGAGCCGGCGGCCGCACCCCTCTCGGAAGGACACCGTTCGTGAAGCTCACCGTCATCGGCTGCGGCTACCTCGGCGCGACCCACGCCGCCGCGATGGCCGAACTCGGCCACCAGGTCCTCGGCATGGACACCGACCCCGACAAGGTCGCCGCCCTGAACAAGGGCCGGGCCCCGTTCTTCGAGCGCGGTCTGGACGAGCTCCTCGCCGAGCACACCGGCTCCGGCGCCCTGCGGTTCACCACCTCCTACGCGGAGACCGCCGCCTTCGCCGATCTGCACTTCATCGGCGTCGGCACCCCGCAGAAGCCCGGCGAGACGGCCTACGACCTCACCCACCTCTTCACCGCCGCCCGCCGGCTCGCTCCCCGTCTGACCGGCCCCGCCGTGATCGTCGGCAAGTGCACCGTCCCGGTCGGCACCGCCCCGCAGGTGATCGACATCCTGCGCGAGTTCGCCCCCGCCGGCGACCAGGTCGAGGTCTGCTGGAACCCCGAGTTCCTGCGCGAGTCCCACGCGGTCGAGGACACCCTTCACCCCGACCGGATCGTCCTCGGTTTCACCGACGAGAACACCCGGGCCGAAGCCGTGGTCCGCCAGGCATACGGCAGGATCATCGAGTCCGGCACGCCGGTGATCGTCACCGACCTGGCCACCGCCGAGCTGGCGAAGTCCGCCGCGAACGCCTTCCTCGCCACGAAGATCTCCTTCATCAACGCGATGGCCGAGGTCTGCGAGACCTCCGGTGCCGACGTCCAACTGCTGGCCGAGGCCCTCGGGCACGACACCCGGATCGGCCGCCGGGGCATGCGGCCCGGCCTCGGCTTCGGCGGCGGCTGCCTGCCCAAAGACCTCCGCGGCTTCATGGCCCGCGCCGGCGAGCTCGGCGCCGACCGGGCCCTCGCCTTCCTGCGTGAGGTCGACGCGATCAACAACCGCCGCCGCGAACGCACGGTCGACCTCGCCCGCGAACAACTGGACGGCGTGATCAAGGGCAAGCGGATCACCATCTGGGGCGCCGCCTTCAAGCCCGACACCGACGACATCCGCGACTCCCCCGCCCTCGCCGTCGCCCAGGCCCTCCACCAAGCCGGCGCCACTGTCACCGTCTTCGACCCCAAGGCCCTCGACAACGCCCGCAAGGCCCACCCCCGGCTCGACTACGCCGATCACCCGACCGAGGCGGCCGACGGCGCCGAGCTGCTGCTCCACCTGACCGAGTGGCCCGAGTTCACCCGCATCGACCCGGTCGATCTCGCCACCCGCGTCGCCGTCCCCCGCGTCATCGACGGCCGCGGCACCCTCGACCCCGCCCGCTGGCGGGCGGCGGGCTGGACCCACCGGGCCCTCGGTCGCCGCTGACCCCGGGTCTCCTTCGCAGGCCCGGCTGAGGGGCGCCCCGGGGCGGCGTCCGGGGGCGACGAAGGTCGCCCCCGGGGTAGCCGTTCGGGGCTTCTGGGGGCGGGTGGCGGGTCCTTAGCGTGGCTGGCAGGAAGGCACCTGCGGGCCGGGCGGAGGGAGAACACCTGATGGGCGTCGACGGGGCGGGCGCGGGGCGGCGGCGGGTGGTGGTGCTGCCGGTGGGGCCGGCGGACGGCGGGGCCGAGTGGGGCCGTTCGCCGTACCGGTCGATGTCGGAGGCGGACCGGTCCGCGCTGTGGCGCCAGCGCCTGCACGAGGCCGAGGCCGGGCTGACCCGCTACCTGGTCTCGCTGGACGACCAGCCGCAGCTGGCGGAGTGGTTCGCGCTGCAGGGCGAGATCTTCGCCGACCTGCCGGAGGAGTCCGCGCCGTCCGCGCAGTGGCAGCGGCTGTTCTTCCGCGGCCAGGCGCTGATGGAGCGCTTCCTGGTGCGCCGCTACGGCGAGCAGGTGCTGGAGGCGTGGGCGGCGTCCAACGCCGAGGTGCACCGCACCGTCGAGCCGGACCACGGCCGGGGCGCGGCGGACCCGATCCACCGGATCGCCCGGCAGGCCGAACTGTACGGCTCCGAGTACGAGTTCGACGACGAACGGCCGCCCGGACGGGAGAAGGCCGAGCTGACGATCACGCACTGCGCGATCTGGGACTACCGGGAGCAGGCCCGGCGCAGCGGCGTGACGATCACGCTGGCCTCGCCGTGCACGTACTGCACCCACGCGCTGTCGGCGAACATCCGCGCCAAGGGCTTCCGTCCGGCGTACCGGCTGCAGTCCGGTCCGACCGGTCACGGCTGCCACTGGGAGGCGAGCGCCGCGACCGAAGGCACCGAGGAAGGGACGGGGACGCGCTGATGTGCGGAGTGACCGGATGGCTGGACTGGGCGGACGACCTGCGGCTGCGCGCCGACACCGTCCGCCGGATGACCGGGACGCTGATCTGCCGCGGGCCGGACGCCGACGGGGTGTGGCTGTCGCGGCACGCGGCGCTCGGCCACACCCGGCTGGCGGTGATCGACCTGGACGGCGGGCTGCAGCCATTCGCGGACGCCGAGCCCGCCGGGGCGGTGCTGGCGTACAACGGCGAGCTGTACAACTCCCGTGAGCTGCGCGCCGAGTTGGAGGCGCACGGGCACGTGTTCCGGACCCGCTCGGACACCGAGGTGGTGCTCCGCGCCCACCTGCAGTGGGGGCACCGGGCGCCGGCCCGGTTCAACGGGATCTACGCGTACGCGCTGTGGGACGCCCGGCGGGAGGAACTCCTGCTGGTGCGCGACCACTTGGGCATCAAGCCGCTGTACTGGCACCGGCACGCCAACGGGGTGCTGTTCGGCTCCGAGCCCAAGGCGGTGCTGGCGAACCCGCTGCTGCCCGCCGAGTTGGACGCCGAGGGCGTCGCCGAGCTGTTCGCGCTGCCCGCCGCGCCCAGCGCCGGGCACGGCCTGTTCCGCGGCCTGCACGAGGTCCGCCCCGGCCACCTGGTGCTCGCCACCCGGCACGCGGTGCGCGAACTGCGGTACTGGCGGCTGGAGTCGGCCCCGCACACCGACGACGAGCCGGCCACCCGGACGCGGGTGCGGGAGCTGCTCGCCGACGCGGTGGAGCGCCAGCTGGCCAGCGACGTCCCGCTGTGCACCCTGCTGTCCGGCGGCGTCGACTCCTCCGCGATCACCGCGCTGGCCGCCGCCGCCCGGGAGCGCCAGGGCCAGGGCAAGATCACCAGCTTCTCGGTGGACTTCCCCGGCAGCGCCGACCGCGCCCCCGACGCCTGGCGCACCAGCCAGGACGCCCCGTACGTGCGGGCCGCCGCCGAGCACATCGGCACCGTCCACACCAGCGTGCTGATCCCCGACGACGACCTGCTGGACGCCCGCGACGCGGTGCTGCGGGCCCGCGACCGGCCCGGCTGGGGCGAGATGGACGCCTCGCTGCACCTGCTCTTCCGCGAGGTGCGCCGCCGCTCCACCGTCGCGCTGTCCGGCGAGGCCGCCGACGAGGTGTTCGGCGGCTACCCCTACTTCCACGACGCCCCGGCGCTCGCCTCCGGCACCTTCCCCTGGCTGCACGGCCGCACCACGCCGGCCGCGCTGCTGCGCCCGGAGGTGCGCGCCGAGGTCCGGCCCGCCGAGTACACCGAGGCCGCCTACCGGGCCTCGCTGGCCTCGGTGCCGCGGCTGGCCGGGGAGGACCCGGCGGACGCGAAGGTCCGGGAGACCTTCCACCTGGCGCTGACCCGCTGGCTGCCGCCACTGCTGGACCGGGTCGACCGGGTGTCGATGTCGGTCGGCCTGGAAGTGCGCGTCCCGTTCTGCGACCACCGCCTGGTGGAGTACCTGTGGAACGTGCCGTGGGCGCTCAAGTCGCCCGGCGGCCGCGCCAAGGGCCTGCTGCGCGACGCCGTGCGCGACCTGCTGCCGCCGCAGGTCACCGACCGCCCCAAGTCCGGCTACCCGTCGACCCCCGCGGTCCGCTACACCGAGGTGCTGACCGCCCGGGCCCACGAGCTGCTCGCCGACCCGGCCGCCCCGGTCTTCGACCTGGTCGACCGCGGACTGGTCCGCCGCCACCTCGCCGAGGGCCGCCCGCTGCCCAGCCCGCGCACCGCCCCGAACCCGGTCGGCGGCCTCGACCACCTGGTCCAGGTCGACGAGTGGCTGCGCGCCTACAAGGTGGCCCTGCGGTGAGCGCGCCCGTGCGGAGCGCGGTCACCGCGGACGCGCTGCGGGCCGCCGCCCGGCGCTGGCCGACCGGGGTCGCGGTGCTCACCGCCCGCTGGGGCGGGGAGGAGTACGCCAAGACGGTGTCCTCCTTCGCCACCCTCTCGCTCGACCCGCCGCTGATCGGCGTCGCGGTCTCCGCGCGCAGCCCGCTGGCCGCCGCCGTGCACGACTCCGGGCGGTTCGCCGTCAGCGTCCTGACGGAGCGTCAGGAACCGCTGGCCCGGCGCTTCGCCACCCCGGGCGCGGGCCGCGCGGCCGGCCCGCTCCCCGACCTGCCGGTGCACGCCGGAGCGGCCGGCGCCCTGGTCCCGGCCGGCTGCGCGGCCTGGTTCGACGCCCGCCTGCACGCCGAACTCCCGGTCGGCGACCACGTGCTGCTGGTCGGCCGGGTGACGGCGGCCGGCGAGGACGGGGCCGACGCCCGCCCCCTGCTGCACCACGCGGCCCGCTACCGGCTGCTCGGCCCCGAGACCCCGTCCGCTACCTCAACTCACTTCCCTACCAGAGGAGTCGGCGCATGACCCTGCTGTCCCCGACGCCCCGCGGCCTGCTCACCGGCGACCGCTACCGGGCCGAACTCGACGACGGCCGCGAGCTGTACCTGGACGGGCAGCGGATCGCCGATCCGGCGTCGCACCCGGCCTTCCGGCCGGCCGCCGACGAGCTGGCCCGCCTGCTGGACCTGCAACACGAGCCCGAGCACCGCGAGTTGCTGACCTGGAAGGACCCGGAGAGCGGGCTGCGGCTGGCCCGGGCCTACCAACCGCCCACCACGCTGGAGGAGTTGCGGGTGCAGCGGCGCAGTGCCGAGTTCTGGCACGCCCAGGCGCTCGGCCAGCAGGGGCGCTCGCCCGCGTTCATGGCCTCGATCGCGGTGGGGGTGTACGACTTCCGGCACCGGCTGGCCACCGCCGACCCCCGGTTCGGGGCCAACGCCGAAGCCTGGTACCGGTACTGCGCGCAGAACGACCTGGTGCTGTCGCACGCGCTGGGCGACCCGCAGATCGACCGCTCGGCGAGCCCGCTGGACGACCCGGACCTGGCGCTGCGGGTGCTGGAGGAGAACGAGCGGGGCATCGTGGTGCGCGGCGCCAAGCAGCTGACCACGCTGGCGCCGCTGGCGCACGAGGTGCTGGTGTACCTGTCGGCGTCGTTCACCGACAACCGGGCCGAGAAGTTCGTGGTCTGGTTCGCGCTGCCGCTGAACGCGCCGGGCCTGATCACGCTGGCCCGCGAGCCGCTCGGCACCGCCCCGTGGGGCCACGGCCACCCGATCGGGGCCCGGTACGACGAGCAGGACGCGATGCTGTTCTTCGACGACGTGCTGGTGCCCTGGGAGCGGGTGTTCCTGCTGCGCGACGCCGCCCTGGCCCGCGAGGGCCTGGGCCGGATCAACGCCTGGAGCGCCTACGTCGGCCACATCCGCTACCGGGAGCGGCTGCGCACCCTGCTGGCCACCGCCACCCTGCTCGCCGAGTCGATCGGCGTCGACTCCTTCCGCAACATCCAGGAGGACCTGGGCCGGCTGGCCGGGTACGCCGAACTGACCGGCTACTTCCTGGACGCCGCCGAGAACCGCGGCGCGCCCACCGACGCCGGGCTGTTCGCGCCCGGCGACACCTTCGCCTCCCGGGTGTGGTCGGCCGAGGTCGCGGGCGAGGCGGTCGACATCGTCCGCCGGATCGGCGCCTCCGGCCTGCTGATGCAGCCCTCCCCCGGCGACCTCGCCCACCCGAGGCTGCGCCCGCACCTGGAGCGCTACATGCGCGGCCGCGGCACCGACGTGGAGCGCAAGTCCCGGCTGTTCCGCCTCGCCTGGGAGCTGACCGGCGACGGCTTCGGCCAGCGCCAGGACCTGTACGAGTACGTCCACCGCGGCGACCTGGCCCGCAACCGGATCACCGTCTACCACCGCCACGACCAGTCCGAGGCCCGGGCCCGGCTGCTCGCCCTGCTCGACACCCCCGACACCACCGGCACCGATGACCAGGAGGCCCGCGCGTGAGCCCGTCCGCCGTCGAGATCCAGGCCCGCACCCTCGCCGGGTACGCCGACGCCAGCCGCCTGCGCCAGGTCCAGGACCGCGACTGGGTGCTGGACCGGGTCACCGGCAGCCCCGAGACGCTGATCGACCTCGGCAGCGGCATCGGCCAGCTGCTGGAGAGCGCCCTGGAGCGCTTCCCCTCGCTGCGGCTGGCCGTCGGCCTGGAGCGCTCCGAGCACCGGATCGCCGAGGCCGGCCGCCGCCTCGCCCCGTACGGGGAGCGGGCCGAGCTGCACCGGGCCGACCTGACCGCGCCCGAGCCGCTGCCGCACCGCGCCCAGGTGATCACCCAGACCTCGGTGCTGCACTGGCTGTACCCGGTCGAGGACCGGGTCTTCGCCTGGGTCGCCGCCCACCTCGCCCCCGGCGGGCGCTTCCTGCTCACCACCTACCACCCCGCCCGCGACGCCCACGGCCTGGGCGGCGAGGACGAGTTGGTGCGCGAGGCGCTCGCCGCGCTCGGCACCCCCGCCGCGGACGTGCCCGCGCTGCTCGCCGCGCACGGCGTGCTGCCGATCGCCACCCGCACCCGCACCGTCGACGACCTGCTGACCGTCCTCGCCCCGTACCTGGAGGTCGCCGGGCACGCCGAGCGGGACGCGGTGGTCACCGTGGAGTCCGCCGAGCAGTACGAGCACTTCCACGCCGCGACCTTCGGCGACTACTACGCGCAGGTGCTGCCCGAGGAGCGCCGCGCCGACTTCTACCGGGCCGTCGGCGCGGCCGCCTGGCGGCGGCAGTCCGAACGCGGGCACGTCAGCCACATGCCCGTTCGGCGCTGGGAGTTGACGGCACGTGAGGAGTTTGTTGCAGGATCCGGAACCGGCCCGCTCCCGGCCTAACCTGGAACCGACGTACCCCGGGAACCACCCGCGACGAGGAGCGAGCACCGTGTCCACCCCCGCCACCGGCCAGGAACTCGGCGCGTTCCTGCGCGCCCACCGCGAACTCCTCCAGCCCGCCGACGTCGGACTCACCGCCACCGCCCGGCGGCGCACCCCCGGGCTGCGCCGCGAGGAGGTCGCCTCGCTGTCCGGCGTCGGCCTCGCCTGGTACACCTGGCTCGAACAGGGCCGCGTCACCGCCTCCCGGCAGGTCCTGGAGGCGGTGGCGCGGGCCCTGCGGCTGGACGCGGCGGGCCTGCGGCACGCGATGCGGCTGGCCGGCTACCACGAGCCCGTCCCCGCCGACACCGACCGCACCGCCGCCGGGCGGCTGGCCGACGCCGTCCGCCCGGTGCTCGACTCCTGGCCGGCCAGCCCGGCCGTGCTGCTCGACCGGCACTTCGACCTGCTGGCCTGGAACGCCGCCTGGTCGGCGCTGTGGGGCGCCCCCGAGACCGTCCCCGCCGACCGGCGCAACCTGATGTGGCTGATGGCCGTCGACCACCGCCTGCGCGGCGTCCTGCACGACTGGGAGCCGCTCGCCATGAACGTCTTCCAGCACTTCCGCGCCCAGGCCGGCCCCGCCCTCGCCGACCCGCGCACCGGCGAGCTCTACCGCCGCCTGGAGAGCGACGCCCCCGAGCTGCGCCACTGGTGGGGCTGCCACTCGGTCGCCGAACTCACCGCCCGCACCGTCCTGGTGGAGCCCCCCGGCCTCGGCCCGGTCCGGCTCACCCTCAGCTCCTTCCACCCCGTCGACGACCCCTCCGCGCTGGTGCTGCTCTTCACCCCGTCCACCCCCGCCGACGCGGCCCGGATGACCGAGCTGGCAGCCGCGGGGGCGGACCGCGGGTCCGAACTGCTGGCGGCCGGGGCCGCCCGCTGAGCCTCAGCCCACCAGCGCCGCGCCCAGCGTCGACGCCTTCAACCCGAAGACCTCGCGCAGGTCGCCGTCGTCCACCACGAACGGCCGCTCCGCCATGTAGCCCAGCTCGGCGAACTCCCGCCACAGCGGGTCGCCGAACGCCAGCAGTGCCAACTCCCGCTCGGTGAGCTGCTCCAGGCGCGGCTCGGGCGCCCCGTGCAGGGCGGCCAGCGCGGTCGCCGCCTCCCGCACCGTCGTGGTGACCACCGGGGCGTGCCAGGCCCGCCCCCAGGCCCGGTCGTCGCGGGCGACCGCGACCAGCGCCGCCGCGACGTCCTCGGTGTACGAGAAGGAGTGCGCCGCGTCCGGATTGCCGTGCACCAGGGCGAGTTCGCCCTCCAGCACCCGGGGCGTCACCAGCAGCGTGAACGGCGAGACCGCTCCCGCGCCCAGGTACTGCCCGGCCCGCACCTCGGTGACCCGCAGCCGCCCCTCGGCGTGCGCCCGCTCGGCCCGCCGCCACAGCTCGGCCCGCACCCGCCCCTTGCGGGTGCGCGCTTCCAGCGGGGTCCGCTCGGTCACCGGCCCGGCGGTCGGCCCGTAGCCGTACAGGTTGCCGAGCATCACGTAGTCGGCCCCGGCCCGCTCGGTCGCCGCCAGGATCGAGTCGAACAGCGGCGGCAGGGTCTGCGGCCAGGTGTGGTACGGGGTCATCGCGGCGTTGAAGACGGTGTCCGCCCCGGCCAGCACCTCGGCCAACTCCCCGGTGCGGCCCGCGTCCAGGGCGATCCGCTCGATGCCCGGATGCTCGGGCCCGCCGCCGCCGCGGGTCACCAGGCGGACCTGCTCGCCGCGCTCGGCCAACCGCCTGGCGGTCGCGGTCCCGGTCGCGCCCGCTCCGATGACGACTGCTCCGGCCATGGTGGTGCCTCCTTGCTCTGCTGGGGAACGTGGTCGCGGGGGCCCTCCGCCCGGCCAACTCTGCCCTGCGGCAAGGGGGTAGGGTCAGTGGCCCGATAGCCACGGAGTCCAAGGATCCAGCCATGCACCGCGTCGCCGTCCTGGCCGTCCCGCCCGTCAAGCCCTTCGACCTGTCCATGCCCTCGGTGCTGTTCGACGCTGCGGTCGAGGACGGCCGCCCCTGCTACACCGTCACGGTCTGCACGCCCGTGCCCGGCGTGCTGCCCGGCCACGGCGGCCTCGACGTCGTCGTCCGGCACGGCCTGGAGGCGGTCGCCGCCGCCGACACCGTCGTCGTCCCCTCCACCGCCAGCCGCCACGACGCCGACCCGGCCGCGCTGGACGCCCTGCGGGAGGCCGCCGCCGCGGGCAAGCGGATCGCCTCGATCTGCACCGGCGCCTTCGTCCTCGCCCAGGCCGGACTGCTGGACGGCCGCACCGCCACCACCCACTGGGCCCTCGCCGACGAACTGCAACGCGCCTTCCCCGCCGTCCGGGTGGACGCCGACCGGCTCTTCGCCGAGGACGGCCGGATCGTCACCGGCGCGGGCTCGGCCGCCGGCCTCGACCTGTGCCTGCACCTGATCGCCACCGACCACGGCGCGGCCGTCGCCAACCGGGCCGCCCGCGCCGCCGTCGTCACCCCCGTCCGCCAGGGCGGCCAGGCCCAGTTCGTCAGCACCCCGCTGCCCGCCCGCACCGACTCCCCGCTCGACGCCGCCCGCGTCTGGGCCCTGCAGCACCTCGACCGGCCGCTCTCCCTCGCCGACCTCGCCGCCCGGGCCCGCACCAGCGTGCGGACCCTGACCCGCCGCTTCACCGCCGAGACCGGCCTGACCCCCTTCCAGTGGCTGCTCCAGCAGCGCCTGCTGCGCGCCCGCGAACTCCTGGAGACCACCGACCTCACCGTCGACCAGGTCGCCGACCGCAGCGGCCTCGGCTCCGGCGAGTCCCTCCGCCAGCACCTGGGCCGCCACCTCGGCATGACCCCGGCCGCCTACCGCAACGCCTTCCGGCACCCCGACCGCGCCCGGGCAGCGCACCGGTGATCCGGATCGAGGCCCGGCCCGCCGGAACGGGCGCGGCCGCGGAGCCGGGACCCGCGAAGCGGCCACCCCCCCCGGTAGCGGCTCCGGGGGTGACCGCGGCGGGGACGCGCTCAGGCGGGGCGGGACGGTTCGTTCGCCCTGACCCGGCGGCCGACCCGGACCGCTCCGGCCAGGGCGGCCGCGACGGCGAGCGGGGCGAGGCAGGCTCCCCCGTACAGGGCCACCACGGGCGACCGCTGCGAACTGTCCGCGGCCGCGAGCACGAGGTTCGTCAGCCAGGGCAGGACGGCGAGGAGCACCCCGGCGGCCCGGAACCCGTCGAGGCGGCGCCCGGACAGGCGCAGCAGCAGGAGCACGGCGACCACCGTGCACTGCCAGAGCGTGAGCGTGCTGGCGCGCGACAGGAGCAGGGTGCCGAGCAGCGGGACCTCGTAGTGGAGCACCGCGATCATCGGGACCGCGATGCCCAGCGCGAGGGCGGCGGCCTCCCGCCTGCCCCGCGCCGTGGCGTCCACCAGGCCGGTCGGCGCGAGGAGGAGCAGCGCGCCGACGATCGCCGGGACGGCCGTGCAGTAGACCTGCCACAGGCTGTGCACCGGCTCCCGGAGTTGGAGGCCGATGCTGGTGAGCGCGGCGAGTGCCCCGGTGGTCCGGGCCGCCCGCCAGCGGCCCGCGAGGGCGAACGCGAGCGCAAGGAGCCAGGGCAGGCTGTCGGCCAGCAGCACGACCGCCGACGCGACGGCGTTGCCGAGGCCGAGAGCGGGGAACGGGTAGCGGATCCGGTGGACCGCGTCGTACGACTGCGCCGGGAGGAAGGCCAGAACGCGGCCGGCGGCGAGGGCGAGGGCGACGGGCGCCGCGGCCGCCAGCAGCCGGCCGGCCGGATCGGTGGGGCCGATGCGCAGCCGCAGCCGCAGGGCGTGCGAGGCGAGGTCGACGTGCTCGCGGAGCACCGCGCGCGGGGGCAGGCCCCGGGTGGTCTCGGCGAAGACGGCGGCGATGTCCTGGCCGTGGGCGGCCCGGTAGCGGCGGGGGTAGAGGCGCATCAGCAGGCGGGCGACCGGCGGTACGTCGTGGGTGCTCATGCGGGGGCTCCGTTCGGGCGCAGGCGGGCGACGGTCAGCCGGCGCTCGGCCTCGGCGGCGGCCAGGCGAAGGCGTCGGGCCTCCTCGGCCAGCACGTCCCGGCCCTGCTCGGTGAGGGCGAAGGTGCGGCGCAGTCGGCTGTCGACGAGTTCCTCGCGCTCGATCCGGACCACGCCTTCGTGGAGCAGCCGGTCGAGCGCGGTGTAGAGGGTGCCCGTACTGAGCCTGGTGCGGCCGCCGGAAATGGCCAGCACCTCCTGGATGATCGCGTAACCGTGCCGGGGGGCATCGGCCAGCGCGGTGAGCACGAGCCGGGTCGGCTCGCGGAGTTGACGGTCTGTCATGGGAGTACCTTAGGACTACTGTCGCCATATGTCGATCATTTACTTATGGCGATCGAGGGACGGTCAGCGGCGGTCGAGGTGCGGGAGGACGAACTCGTCCAGCAGCAGGCCGAGGGCCACCGCGGCCGGGACGGCGACCAGGGCGCCGACGATGCCCGGCAGGGCGGCGGCGTAGGGCACGCCGACGGCGGCGCACCACACGGCGGTGGCGAGGCCGGCGATCACGGAGGTGACCAGGTTGCCGAGCATGTAGCGGCCGGTACGGGTGAGGATCTCCTCGGTGCGCAGTCGGTCGGCCGGGCAGTAGGCCGCGGCGGGGGCGGGGCGCGGACGCGGCCGGGCCCCGGACTCCGTCACCCGCGAGGGGTGTTCGGTGTCCGGGGCCCGGGGCCTGCTCGGCCGGGCGGGCGGCTCAGCGCCGGAAGGCGTCCTTGACGTTCTCCCCGGCCTGCTTGAGGTCGCCCTTGGCCTGTTCGGTCCGGCCCTCCGCCTCCAGGCGCTCGTTGCCGACGGCCTTGCCGACGTTCTTCTTGACGGCGCCCTTGATCTTCTCGCCGGTGTTCTCGGCCTTGTCACCCATCGCCATGTCCGCCTCCCGGCTGTCGGTTCCTCGCTGACGGACGGTCGGCTGCCCCGGATCCGCCGGAAGATTCCCCCGAATGTCCGGCCCGGCCCCGGGCAGCAGAGGCCGTGACAATCGAGTCCCGGGAGGTCGTCGTGGTTCCCCTACTGCTGGTCCTGCTCCTCGCGCTGCTGCTGTTCGGCGCCGGTTTCGCGGTGAAGATCCTCTGGCTGGTCGCCGTGATCGTCCTGGTGGTCTGGCTGATCGGCTTCGCGGCCCGCGGCACGCACCCCTCCGGCGGTCGGCACCGCTGGTACCGCTGGTGACCGGTCTCCGGACCGTCGACGACCAGGGGCCCGCCGTCACCCGGCGGGCCCCTGGTCGTCCCTCCCCCTGCTCAGGGGTGTCGTCCTTCCCCCTGCTCAGGCGTTCCGCTGCTCAGGCGTTCCGCTGCTCGGCGTTCTGCTTCAGGCCGCGCGACACCAGCCAGGCGCCCGCCGCCGCGACCAGGGCCAGGCCGGTGCCGATCAGCAGGGCGCCGTGGGTGACGTCGGAGAACGCGCCGACCGCCCACGCGCCCAGGCCGGTGCCCGCGTACATGGTCGAGGTCAGCCAGGCGCTGGAGGTGGCGCGGTGGGCGGGGGCGACGCTGCCAGCCAGGGTCTGCTGGTCGGTGACGAAGGCCCCGCTCGCGGTGAACCAGACCAGCACGCCCAGCAGGGACAGCGGCAGGCCCGGGGCGCTGGTGGCGAGGGCGATGCCCGCGGCCAGCAGCAGGCCCCAGAGGGCGAGCAGCGGCAGGTCTGTGCGGCCCGCGCCGCGGGCCTTGTCGCCGAGGCGTCCGCCGATCAGCGAACCGGCCACGCTGCCCGCGCCGACCAGGACGCCGACCAGGCCGAGGGCCTGCACCGACAGGTCGAAGCGGCGGTCGAGGACCGCGCCGAGGAAGGTGTACGCGCCCAGGTTGGCCGCGTTGAAGACGGTGTTGACCAGCAGCGCGCGCCGCAGCACCGGGTCGCGCCAGCCGGCCAGGATCGCCCGGACGGCCCCGCCCGCCGCCGCGCTGCCCTGCGCGGGGGCGACCTGCCGGGTGAGCAGGGCGATCGCCGCGAAGGTGCCGATGGCGAGCGCCCAGAACGCGGCCCGCCAGCCCGCCGCCCCGGCCAGCACGCCGCCCAGCGGCACGCCGACCACCTGGCCGGTGGAGAACAGCGCCATGCCGAGCCCGAGGGCGCGGCCGCGCACCGCCTCGGGGGCGGTCTCGGCGATGTGCGCCCAGATCGCCGGTCCGGCGGCCGCGGCGGCCAGACCGGCCAGGGCGCGGGAGAGCACCAGCAGGGTGAGGTCGGTGGAGAGCGCGGCCGCCGCGTTGGACAGCACGAACAGCAGACCGCCCGCGAGCAGGGTGCGGCGGCGGCCGAACCGGTCGCTGAGCAGGCCGAGGAACGGGGCGAAGACCGCGTACACCAGCACGTAGGCGGTGACGGTGGAGGCGGCGGCGGCCTCGGTGGAGCCGATCGACTCGGCGATGGTCGGCAGCAGCGGCGAGACCAGGAAGGTCTCGGTGCCGAACAGGAACAGCAGCGCGAACACCCCGGCGTAGCGCAGCGGCCGCAGTGCCTCCGGGGCTGGCACCGTCTTGTCGGTGCGTTCGGTCAGGTCGGAGACGTCGCTCACGGCGACCACCACCTCGTCCGGTCGTCGGATCGCGCGGCGCGTCCTCGGACCGCGGACGCGTTCGGCCGCGCGCGGGGAACAGGGGCGTCCGATGCGGCCATCGTGGGCGGCGGGCCGCGGCCGCAGCCAGACAGGCGTTTGTCCTGTGACCGGGGCTCACACCCTGACGGGCCGTCAGCGTGTGCGCGGTGTGATCGGGTCGCGGCAGGGATAGAAGGGCTGCATGCGCTTTGTTCCGGAGTCGGTGGCCGCGGTGGTGCGTCGCGGAGCCAGGGATGCGTTCGTCGTGCAGACGGTGCGGGCCACCGTCGCGGCGACGCTGTCGTACGTGGTGGCGACCTGGCTGAGCAGTGAACCGGTGCCGCTGACCGCGCCGCTGACGGCGCTGCTGGTGGTGCAGGTGACGGTGTACTCGACGCTGACCACCAGCATCCGGCGGGTCAACTCGGTGGTCGTCGGGGTGCTGATCGCCATCGGCTTCTCCACCGTGGTGGGGCTGTCCTGGTGGAGCCTGGGGCTGATCATCCTGGCCTCGCTGGTGGTCGGCCGGTTCGTCCGGGTCGACGAGTTCGTCCAGGAGGTGGCGATCAGCGCGATGCTGATCCTCGGCGTCTCGCAGGTCACCACCCAGGCCTGGGACCGGGTGCTGGAGACGGTGATCGGCGCGAGCGTCGGCCTGCTGTTCAACCTGGTGATAGCGCCCCCGGTGTGGATCGACACGGCCGGCGAGTCGATCGAGGACCTGGCCCGCCGGGCCCGCCACCTGCTGCTCGGCCTGGCCGAGGAGCTCGGCCGCCCCGTCCCGGTCGAACGGGCCGCCGAACGGCTGTACGAGGCACGGCGGTTGGACCAGGCGATCAGCGAGGTCGACGGGGCGCTGCGCCAGGCCGAGGACAGCCTGCGGCTGAACCCGCGGATCAGCGAGGGCCTGCTCTCCCGGCTGGTGCTGCGCACCGGGCTGGACACCCTGGAGATCTGCGTGGTCGTCATCCGGGTGATCGCCCGTTCGCTCACCGACCTGGCCAAGCGGCGCGGCCCGGGCGAACGGCTCTTCCCCGACGACGTCGCGGTGGCCCTGGAGGAGCTGTTCGAGCACGTCGGCGGGGCGCTGGTGAGCTTCGCGGTGCTGGTCACCACCCAGGTCAGCCGCAACGCCGAGGAGGCCGAGCAGCGGCTGGCCGCCGAACTCGCCGCCGCCTGGTCCTGCCGGGAGAACGCCGCCCAACTGCTGCTCCGCCGCGTCCAGGAGAGCCCGGAAGCCTGGCAGTTGCACGGTTCGCTGCTCGCCGAGGTCGACCGCATCCTCGACGAGCTCGACCTCGAACACCGCGGCCGCCGCCTGATGGAGGAGCTCGACCGCGCCTCCGTCGCCAACCGCGACCGCTTCTCCCGCTTCTCCCGCCTGCGCCGCCTGGCCCGCGGCGAACGCCTGCGCCCCCGCCGCCTGCGCCGCCCCCGCCGGGAGGCCGCCTGACGGTGGCCGCCATTGGGCCGTCGGGGGGAAACGTCGTACCGGTTCGGGTGTGTTGCGGCGAGCCCCCGAACGGGGCCGAGGACTCTCTGGAGGGTGCCGGCAGCGCGCCGGCCCGTCCCCCGTCCCTCTCCCCCCGGAGCTCCCATGGCCCCCACCCCTGCCGGACGGCACCTGCTGTCCCTGCGCGTCGCCGCCCTCGCCGGCGCCGCCGCGCTGCCGCTGGCCGCGTTCGCCGCCCCCGCGTACGCCGCGCCCGGCGACAACGGCGACGTGAAGATCCACGAGGTCGGCACCCCGACGGACGACCAGAGGGACCAGCCGAAGGTCTGCTCCTTCTACCTGGACGCCTTCGACTTCGACACCGTCCAGCAGGTGACCTGGCACATCGACCAGCAGCCGCCGACCGGCACCGCCACGAACCTGCGGACCGGGCAGATCACGCTGGTCACCGGCCACGGCTTCACCCCGCCGGTGCTGCCGCAACTGCCGGACGGCCACTACGAGTTGTTCTGGAACTTCGCGGGCGAGAACGGCGCCGCCAAGCACAAGGTGTTCACGGTCGACTGCTCGGGCGTCGGCACCAGCCCCTCCCCGTCGCCGAGCGCCAGCGGCTCGCCCTCGCCGGCCGGCGGCGGCACCTCGCCGTCCCCGTCCCCCTCCTCGTCCACCTCCCCGTCGCCCGGCACCTCGCCCTCCGGCCCGGGCGGCTCCGGCGGGCCGAGCGCGGGCGGGCCCGGGCGGACGCCGCAGGGCGGGGTCGCGGCCGGGGCCGGCGGGTCCTCGCGGGACTGGAACCCGGCGGAGGTCACGGTCGGCGCCGCCCTGGTCGCCGGGGCCGGCTACCTGGTCGTGCGCCGGCGCCGCCGTTCCCGCCGTTGAGCCGGACCGCGCGTCGGCGCGCCCGCGGTGCCGCCCTGTTGCGGGTCGGCACCGCGGGCGCCGCCCTGCTGTGCGGCGTCTGGCTGGTGGACGACGGGCTGACCACCAGCCGGCCCCCGGCGCCCGCCCCGCCGGAGACCGTCACCTCCACCGCGGCCCCCGCCTCCTGCTGCGCGTGCCCGTCGTCCGTCCCGTGCCCCGCCTCACGCCCCGTCAGGGGCGCGGGGAACTGCGCGGGATCGGCAGGCGAAGACACAGCGCCCTCCGACTCCTGCCCCGTCCCCTGCTGGGCGTGCTCGTTGCCCACCGGGGTCAGTAGCGGTCGAGCAGGTCCGCCGCCGTCGGCAGCTTGGCCGGGGCCCGCGGCGGGAGCGGCTTGGCGCTCGGGACGGCGGCCGGCTCGGCGAGGGTGTCGCCCGCGGCCTGGAGCAGCGGCAGGGCCAGCACCGCGGAGACGCCCTCGCCCATGGTGACGCCCGCCTCGTGCAGCGGTGCCAGGGTCAGCCGGTCGTACGCCTTGGCCTGGGCGGGCTCGCCGGTCAGCGCGGAGGCGCGCCACCACTCGGGGGCCCGGAAGGCGATCCGCTGGGCGACCAGCGCGCAGGCCGCCGAGACCACCCCGTCCAGTACGACGGGCAGCTTGCGGACGGCGGCCTGCAGCAGGAAGCCGGTGATCGCGGCGAAGTCGGCGCCGCCGGTCGCGGCGAGCAGCGCGAGCTGGTCGCCGAGCACCGGGCGGGCCCGGCGCAGCGCGTCGCGGATGGTGGCGCACTTGACCATCCAGGTCCGGTCGTCGACGCCCGAGCCGCGGCCGGTGACGGCGGCGGCGTCGGTGCCGCACAGCGCGCCGATCAGTACGGCGGCCACCGTGGTGGAGCCGACGCCCAGGTCGCCGAGCAGCACCAGGTCGGTGCCGGCGTCGGCCTCCTCGTCGGCGACGGCCATGCCGGCCCGGAAGGCGCGGGCGGCCTCCTCGGCGGTCAGCGCGTCCTCGACGTCGATCCGGCCGGAGCCGCGGCGGACCCGGTGCCGGACGACCTCTTCGGGGAACTCGTTCGGGTCGGCGTCCACGGCGATGTCGACCACTCGGACGTCCGCCCCGTAGCGGCGGGCCAGCACGGCCACCGGCGCGGTGCCGTCGAGCGCGGCGCGGACCCGGTCGGCGGTGCCGCCGCGGGGCTGCAGGGTGGAGATGCCGAGCGAGGCGACGCCGTGGTCGGCGGCGAACAGCAGCACCCGGGCGCCGGTCAGCGGGCGGATCGGCGCCTCGCCCTGGGCGGACGCCAGCCAGGCCCCCAGCTCCTGGAGCCGGCCCAGGCCGCCGCGCGGCACGGCCAGTTGCTGCCAGCGCTCCTCGGCGCCGCGTCGCGCACCCTCGTCGGGCCGCTCGACGAGCGAGGAGAAAGTGTCGAGATCCACGGTGGTGTCCATCGGTCGGCAATCTACACGGACACCGCTTTGATGGTCAGCACCTGTCCGGCGACCACCAGCAGCACCTGCTCGGAGGCGTCGGCCACCGCCATGTTCAGCCGCCCGAGGGTGTCCCGGAAGCGCCGTCCGGCGGCGGTGGCGGGCACCACGCCCATCCCGACCTCGTTGGAGACCGCGACCACCTCCCGGGCGGTCCCGGCCCAGGCCGCGGCCAGGGCCGCGCAGCGCTCCTCGACCGCCCGCTGCCCGCCGTCCAGCCAGACCTCGTCCTCCCAGGCCCGGTGCTCGTCCATGACCGCGGTCAGCCACAGCGCCAGGCAGTCGATCAGCACCGGCGCCCGGTCGCGGTCGTCGGCCAGCACCGCCTCCAGCTCGCAGGTCTCGGCGGTCCGCCAGGTCTCCGGCCGCCGGGCCCGGTGCAGGTCGACCCGCCGGGCCCAGTCGGCGTCGCCGTCCCGCCGCCCGGAGGTGGCCACGTACAGCACGTCGGAACGGTCGGCGAGCAGCCGCTCGGCATGGGTGGACTTGCCGGAGCGGGCGCCGCCGAGGAGCAGGGTGCGGGGGAGTGCCATGCGATCATCCTGCCGGACGGAGCTTCGCCCCCTCGCGGGGTGGGCACGCTACCGTCACGATCCCAGTGGCACGATTCGCGGAGGAGCCCGGCATGGTGTGGACCTGGCGGTACGAGAAGAGCGACGGCACCGTGGTGGAGCCGGCGAACGGCGCCGAGGAGTTCTCCAGCCAGGGGGACGCCGAGTCCTGGATCGGCGAGGAGTGGAAGGCGCTGCTGGAGGACGGGGTGGACCGGGTGGTCCTGGTCGAGGACGGGCGGGACGTCTACCCGATGAGCCTGCACGAGGCCTGACGCCCCGTCAGCGCCCCGCCCCCGGCGTCACTTCCCGGCGACGACGTGCAGCAGCGCGGCGACCTGCCGGTACGGGTCCTGCCGGCCGGCCCGCTCCTCGGCGTCCAGCAGCTGGGCGAGCTGCCGGCCGTCGACCGGGGCGGCCTCGTCCGGCATGGTGTCGGTGAACACCCGCACCCCGTACCAGTGCCGGACCGGGACGGCGAAGCCGGCCAGCGTGCCGGAGAGCTCGGCGAGCCGGTCGGCGCGGGCGGGCAGGCCCAGGCGGTTGGTGTAGCGGGTGGAGTCGAAGGCCTCCTGGCAGGCCCGCCAGTCGCCCATCAGCCCGGTCCGCATGGCCAGCGCGTCGCCGTTGCGGACCAGCAGCGAGAGCAGCCCGCCGGGGGCCAGGATCCGGGCCACCGAGGCCAGCATCGGGTCCGGGTCCGGCAGGTACATCAGGGTGCCGTGGCAGAGCACCAGGTCGAAGCTGCGCGGCCCGAACCAGCGCCCGACCTGGTGGCCGTCGCCGGTGAGCAGCTGGACGCGCTCGCGCACCTCCGGGGGCTCGGCGGACAGCGCCTGCTGGGCCAGGCCCAGGGTGGCCGGGTCCGGGTCGATGCCGGTGACGAAGTGACCGGCCCGGGCCAGCCGCAGCGCCTGGGTGCCCTCGGCGCAGCCCACGTCCAGCACCCGCAGCGCGATGCCGCGGGTGAGCTGCTCGGCGAGCTGGCGGGTCACCAGCTCGTGGCGGACCAGGTTGTGCAGCCCGCCGTGCCGCTCCAGCCACTCGCCCGCCCCGCTGTGGTACGGCCCGCCCCGGGCCGGCAGCCGTCCGTGCCGCCCCTGCGGCGCCCCGTACCCGTGCTGTGCCGGTACGCCCGGTGCGCCGAGGGCCCCGACCGGCTGCTGCGCGGGCGGGGCCCAGTACGGCGGGACGGCTTCCGCGGTCAGGGCCGCTCGCCCCGCTTGACCATCGGCTTGGGCAGCCGCAGCCGGCGCATCTGCAGGGTGCGCATCAGGCCGTACATGACCGCGCCGCGGGTGTTCTCGTTCGGGAAGCGGGTGGCCAGGCCCTTGCGCAGCTGGAGGCCGATCCGGACGAAGTCCAGGATGACCACCACGAAGAAGACCATGAACAGCAGCGTGGAGAGCAGCTGCAGGTAGTTGACCTTGGTGATGCTGAGCACCAGCACCACCACCGCGTACGGCAGGAAGAACTCGGCCGCGGCCCAGCGGGAGTCGATGAAGTCGCGGACGTAGCGCCGCACCGGGCCCTTGTCGCGCGGCGGCAGGGCGCGCTCGTCGCCCTCCAGCAGCGCGGTGCGCTGCTTCTCGCGCTCCGCGCGCATCCGCTCGCGGGCCTGCTTGGCGGCCTCCTTGCGGTCCTTCGGGACGGAGACCCGGGTCTTCCGGTGGGCCTCGGCCTCACTGCGCTTGGGCGTGGGCCGGCCCTTGGGAGCCTGCGGGTCGCGGGCCTGCTTCTCGGCCTCCTTCGTCAGCGTGACGGTGGAGGAGGAGGCGGCGGATTCATCAGAGCGGCGTCGAAACACACTCCCAGCGTACGGGTTGACCGGCGGCTTTCCGGCGCGCCCCCGGACGCGAACCGATATCGATCCTGAGGACGATGCCGAACGGCCGTCCGCCGTAGCAGCATTGTTGCAGGCTGGTGCACTGCGCCGGGGACCCCGCCGCGCATACACTCGACCTGTCACGAGACGCAAACCCAGGCCCGAAGAAGGGGGCTATCGAGGCCCATGAGCGACGGAATCATGAAGCGTATGGGGCTGATCTTCCGCTCCAAGGCGAACAAGGCCTTGGACCGGGCGGAGGACCCGCGCGAAACGCTCGACTACTCCTACCAGAAGCAGCTGGAACTGCTGCAGAAGGTGCGCAGGGGCGTCGCCGACGTGGCCACCTCCCGCAAGCGCCTGGAGCTCCAGCTGACCCAGCTGCAGCAGCAGTCCTCCAAGTACGAGGACCAGGGCCGCAAGGCGCTGTCCCTCGGCCGCGAGGACCTGGCCCGCGAGGCGCTCAGCCGCAAGGCCAACCTGCAGTCCCAGATCACCGACCTGGAGACGCAGTACCAGGCCCTGCAGGGCGAGGAGGAGAAGCTCACGCTCGCCTCCCAGCGCCTCCAGGCCAAGGTGGACGCCTTCCGCACCAAGAAGGAGACCATCAAGGCCACCTACACCGCGGCCCAGGCGCAGACCCGGATCGCGGAGTCCTTCTCCGGCATCTCCGAGGAGATGGGCGACGTCGGCCTGGCGATCCAGCGCGCGGAGGACAAGACCGCGCAGATGCAGGCCCGCGCGGGCGCGATCGACGAGCTGCTGGCCTCCGGCGCGCTCGACGACGCCAGCGGCCTCGGCCGCAAGGACGACATCGAGGCCGAGCTGGAGCGGGTGGCCGGCGGCAGCGACGTCGAGCTGGAGCTGGCCCGGATGAAGGCTGAGCTGACCGGCGGCACCCCCGCCTCCCAGCCGCAGGCGATCGAGCAGGGGAAGAACGACACCCCGCCGCCGACCATCAACTACAACAAGTAAGCCCGGCAGCAGGGGAGACGCACCAGCATGATCATGCGGGTCTTGGGTGAGGGGCAGTTCGAGGTCGCCGAGGGTGACCTGAACCGGCTGAACCAGCTGGACGACGAGCTGCTCCAGGCCGTCGAGGCAGGGGACGAGGCGGCCTTCCGGGCCGCGCTCGGCAGCCTGCTCGCGGCGGTCCGTGAGGTCGGCACGCCGCTTCCGCCGGAGTCGCTGGAGCCGTCGGACCTGATCCTCCCGGACGCCGAGGCGTCCTTGGAGCAGGTCCGCGAGCTGCTGCGGGACGAGGGCGACGGCCTGATCCCCGGCCTCCCGGAGTAGTTCGGGCGCCACACGTGACGAGAGGGCGGGCACCCCGGAAGGGGTGCCCGCCCTCTTGCCTTGCGCGCCGCCTGACCCCGCGGGCGCGGGGCGAATCGTTACGGCAGGGCCAGCATCCGGTCCAGCGCGGCCTTGGCGTGCTTCTCGGTCTCGGCGTCCACCGTGATCACGTTCGGCACCCGGCCCTCGACCAGCGACTCCAGTGCCCACACCAGGTGCGGCAGGTCGATCCGGTTCATGGTCGAGCAGAAGCACACGGTGCGGTCGAGGAAGACGACCTCCTTGTCCGGGTGCGCCTTGGCCAGCCGGCGGACCAGGTTCAGCTCGGTGCCGATCGCCCACTTCGAGCCGGGCTCGGCGGCGTCCAGCGCCTTGATGATGTACTCGGTCGAGCCCACCAGGTCGGCGGCGGTGACCACCTCGTGCTTGCACTCCGGGTGCACCAGCACGGTCACGCCCGGGATCCGCTCGCGGACCTCGTTCACCGACTCCACGCTGAACCGGCCGTGCACCGAGCAGTGCCCGCGCCACAGGATCATCTTCGCGTTCCGCAGCTGCTCGGCGGTCAGCCCGCCGTTGGGCTTGTGCGGGTTGTAGAGCACGCACTCGTCCAGCGAGATGCCCATCTCCAGCACCGCGGTGTTGCGGCCCAGGTGCTGGTCCGGCAGGAACAGCACCTTCTCGCCCTGCTCGAAGGCCCACTCCAGGGCGCGCTTGGCGTTGGACGAGGTGCAGATGGTGCCGCCGTGCTTGCCGGTGAACGCCTTGATGTCGGCCGAGGAGTTCATGTACGACACCGGCACGGTGGCGTCCGCGACGCCCGCCTCGGTCAGCACGTCCCAGCACTCGGCGACCTGCTCGGCGGTGGCCATGTCGGCCATCGAGCAGCCGGCCGCCAGGTCCGGCAGGACGACCTGCTGGCGCTCGGAGGTGAGGATGTCCGCGGACTCGGCCATGAAGTGCACGCCGCAGAACACGATGTACTCGGCCTCCGGGCGGGCCGCCGCGTCCCGGGCCAGCTTGAAGGAGTCGCCGGTGACGTCGGCGAACTCGATGACCTCGTCGCGCTGGTAGTGGTGGCCCAGGATGAAGACCCGGTCGCCGAGCTTCTCCTTCGCGGCGCGGGCGCGCGCCACCAGGTCGGGGTCGGAGGCGGCGGGCAGGTCGCCGGGGCACTCCACGCCGCGCTCGCTGTTCGGGTCGGCCTCCCGGCCGAGCAGCAGCAGGGCGAGCGGCGAGGGCGCGGGGTCGGTGCCGTAGGTCTCGGTGGTGGTGGTCACGGGCGGCTGCCCTCCTGGTGCGGCCGGATCAAC
The DNA here is from genome assembly GCF_000721345.1 of Kitasatospora sp. NRRL B-11411. NCBI lineage: Bacteria > Bacillati > Actinomycetota > Actinomycetes > Kitasatosporales > Streptomycetaceae > Kitasatospora > Kitasatospora sp. NRRL B-11411. The sequence goes on from NZ_JOGH01000041.1 coordinate 26,629, forward strand.
ACCAGCCTTCTCGTCTATCTGACGCTATCTATGATAACCGGTTGTCGTCAGTCTGACGATGGCCGTTCTGTCGATGTGACGAGAACCGCTCACCGGGATGGAGGCTTCCGACGCGAGGACCCGCCTCCCCGTCCGGTTGGCTGGACCCATGAAGGCAATCGTGATCAACCGCTACGGCGGCCCCGACGTGGTCGAGTACACCGAACTCCCCGACCCGAAGGTCGGCCCGGACACCGTACTCGTCCGCACCCGCGCGGTCGGCGTCAACCCCGTCGACTGGAAGATCCGCGAAGGGCACCTCGACGGCGTCCTCGACTCCCACTTCCCGCTGGTCATGGGCTTCGACCTGGCCGGCGTCGTCCAGGCCGTCGGCGGCGCCGTCACCGAGTACGCCCCCGGCGACGAGGTGATCGGCTACGTCCGCAAGGACGTCATCGAGAGCGGCACCTACGCCGAACTCGTCTCCGCCCCCGTCCGCACCCTGGCCCGCAAGCCCGCCGCGCTCGACTGGGCCGAGGCCGGCGGGCTGCCCACCGCCGGGCTCACCGCCCAGCAGGCCCTGGTCGGGGCGCTCGGACTGCGCCGCGGCGAGACCGTGCTGATCCACGCCGCGGCCGGCGGCGTCGGCTCGGTCGCCTGCCAGGTCGCCACCGCCCTCGGCGCCCGGGTCATCGGCACCGCCGGCGAGCACAACCACACCTTCCTGCGCGGCCTGGGCGTCGAACCCGTCCAGTACGGCCCCGGCCTGGCCGACCGGGTCCGCGCGCTGGCCCCCGACGGCGTCGACGCCGCGCTCGACCTGGTCGGCGGCGACGCCGTCGAGGTCTCCCTCGGCCTGGTCGAGGACCCCGCCCGGATCGCCTCCGTGGTCGACTACACCGTCACCGCCCGCGGCGGCCGCTACGTCTTCACCCGCCCCGACCCCGAGGACCTCGCCACCGTCGCCCGGCTCGCCGAGGACGGCCTGCTCACCGTCCCCGTCGCCTCCACCTTCCCGCTCAGCCAGGCCGCCTCCGCCCAGGCCCTCAACGCCGAGGGGCGCACCCGCGGCAAGATCGTCCTGCTGGTGGACTGACCGGACTCCGGCCGTCCGCGACAATGGGGCCCGCAGAGTCGTTCCTCCCACGGCTCACCACCCTCACCCGCACCACCGTGGAGCCCCGCCATGAGCGAGCGCAGCGAGCGCAGCATCGAGAAGCGCGCGCGTGCGAAGCGCCTGCCGAGCGAAGCGAGGCGGGTCGCATGAGCACCCCCAGGCCGCCCGACCTCGGCCAGGCGGCGCTCGACGACACCGACCGCCTGCTGCTCGAACACCTCAGCCGCGACGGCCGCGCCTCCTACGCCGAGATCGGGCTGCTCACCAACCTCTCCGCCACCGCCGTCCGCCGCCGGATCGACCGGCTGCGGGCGCGCGGCGTGGTCCGCGGCTTCACCGTCGTCCTCGACCCCGCCCTGCTCGGCTGGCGCACCGAAGCCTTCGTCGAGGTCTACTGCCGCGCCCGCACCTCGCCCGAGGAGCTGCTCGCCTCGCTGCGCCAGTTCCCCGAGGTTGCCGCCGCCTGGACGGTCACCGGCGACCCCGACGCCCTCGTCCACCTGCGGGCCGCCGACACCCGGCACCTCGAAGCCGTCATCGAACGCATCCGCAAGGAGCCCGGCGTCCAGCGCAGCCGCTCCTCCGTGGTCCTCTCCCAACTCATCTGACCCGTCCGACGCAGCTTTCCTGCGCGACCCCGTCCGAACACGCAGGAAACCGGCCCCCGACGGCCGCGTTCCGACGCGCGCCCGCCCACCCCCGCTGCCTACGCTGATCATGCCCCCAGCCCCGCCCGCAGCGAAGAGGACACCCGTGTACGCAGCCCCCGACCGCATGCACAAGCCGGACAACGAGCTGGTCGACCTCGTCTTCGACTACATGCGCGAACGGCTGCAGTACGACCCCGTCCCGCTCGACCACCCCGGCGACGGCGCCCACCTGCGCGAGGCCCTGGCCGGGCTGCTCAACGACCACGGCAACGACCCCGCCGACGTGCTCAAGCTCTACGACCACGAGCTGTCCCGCGCCGTCATCTCCGCCGACAGCCCGCGCTACCTCTCCTTCATCCCGTGCGCCCCCACCAAGGCCGCGCTGCTCTTCGACATGGTCGTCTCCTGCGCCTCCCTGCAGGGCATCTCCTGGCTGGAGGCGGCCGGCGCGATCGCCGCCGAGAACCAGGTGCTCCGGCTGATAGCGGACCGGGCGGGCCTGCCCGCGAGCGCCGGCGGCACCTTCGTCTCCGGCGGCTCGGCCGGCAACCTCTCCGCGCTCGTCGTCGCCCGCGACACCGCCCGGCGCCGCCTGGGCGTCGGGCCCGGGGCCCGGCTGCGGATCGCCGTCGCCGACCAGGTGCACTCCTCGGTCAAGAACACCTTCAACATCATCGGCGTCGAGCCCTTCCTCGTCCCCGCCGTCGACCGCCGCCTCACCGGCGCCGCCCTGCGCGCCGCCCTCGCCGCCGACCCGCACCCCGAGACGGTCATCGCCGTCGTCGGCACCGCCGGCACCACCAACGAGGGCATCGTCGACGACCTGGCCGGCATCGCCGAAGTGGCCCGCGCGCACGACCTCTGGTTCCACGTCGACGGCGCCTACGGCGGCGCGGGCCTGTTCGCCCCCTCCGTCCGCCACCGCTACGACGGCATCGAGCACGCCGACAGCTTCGTCGTCGACCCGCACAAGTGGCTGTTCGCCCCGTTCGACTGCGCCGCCCTGCTCTACCGCGAACCGCGCCTGGCCCGCGCCGTGCACACCCAGGACGCCTCCTACCTGGACGTCCTGCACACCGAGGGCGACGAGTGGAACCCCACCGACTACGCCTACCACCTCACCCGCCGGGCCCGCGGCCTCCCGCTCTGGTTCTCGCTCGCCGTGCACGGCGTCCAGGCCTACACCGACGCCATCGAGACCGGCCTGCGCCTGGCCCGGGACACCGCGCAGCTGATCCGCGACACCGAGCACCTCGAACTGCTCCACGACCCGCAGCTCTCCGCCGTCTGCTTCCGCCGCACCGGCTGGACCCACGACGACTACTACCGCTGGTCCCGGCAGCTGCTCGCCGACCAGGTCGGCTTCGTCACCCCCACCGGCTGGGACGGCGAGACCGTCGCCCGCTTCGCCTTCCTGCACCCGGGCACCACCATGGAGATGGTCCGGGAGATCCTCGACACCATGGCGTAGGCCCTACAGGTACCCGCCGTTGGGGACGTACGGCGCCGGCGGGCGCATCCCGCGCAGGGCCAGGTAGCCGCGGGTGGACAGGGACAGCCCCAGGTCGAGGCCGACGTCCACGGCCCACTCCTGCTCGGCGGTCAGGAAGGAGACGCTCGCCTCGGTGCCCACCGGCACCCGGGCGAGCGCCTCGCGCAGCAGGCGGGCCGCGATCCGCTTGGAGGTCGCGGCCAGCAACTGCACGGTGCCGCCGTCCCGGTAGCAGTAGCCGGTGCCCGCCAGGGTGTCCGCGACCAGCAGCTCCTCGAAGTGCGCCAGCATGAACGGGTGGTCCGGCCCGTGCGCCGCGCCGCGCACCCGGCGGTCGACCGAGTCCAGCAGGTGCAGGTGCGTCGCGTTGCCCGCGTGCACCGGGATGTCGCCCGGGTCCAGCAGCCGCTCCCGGTCCACCTGCCCGGTCAGCCGCATCGCGGGGTGCAGCGTGAACCCGGCCGCCCGGTAGCGCCGCGCCGCCGCCGGGGACGGCGAGGCGCACAGCATCCCGCGCAGGCAGCCCCGCCCGTACCCGGCGGCCCGCTCCAGCAGCAGCCGGCCCACCCCCCGGCCCTGCGCGGCGGGCAGCACGACGAACAGCGGCAGCACCCAGACGCCCTCGCGGCGCAGCGACAGCGCCACCCCGACGGCCTCGCCGTCCTGCTCGGCGATCCAGCACCCCTCCGGGTCCGTCACCGCGAGGTGCCGGGCCCGGGCCAGCGCCCTGATCCGGTGGACCTCGTCGCCGGGCCGGTCGGGGTCGTCCCGGGGCCGGCCGTCCAGGTCGCGGAACGCGGCGCGGGAGACCCGCTGGACCGCCTCGGCGTCCTCGGCGGTGTCCTTGAGCTGACGAATGATCACCCGTCACATCCTGCTGCGCCCGCCGCGCGGGCGGTAGCGGTTTGCCGAAGCGGGCGGTGACCCGTCGGGCCCGGTGTGCGAGCATGGGGTACGTGGGGGAGTGGGCGACGAAAAATGTCCCCCGAACGCACCACCTCCCGGAAATGAATCCGGGGGGCCGCTGGTTGGCACTGGCGGATCACAGTCGTCACAGACCGGGAGTAAGCATGACCGTCCAGGACGAGACCACCGTCGAGAGTGGCATCCTCCTCACCGAGGCCGCTGCGGCCAAGGTCAAGGGCCTGCTGGAGCAGGAAGGCCGCGACGACCTCTCGCTGCGCGTCGCCGTGCAGCCCGGCGGCTGCTCGGGCCTGCGCTACCAGCTGTTCTTCGACGAGCGTTCGCTGGACGGCGACGTCGTCAAGGACTTCAACGGCGTCAAGGTCGTCACCGACCGGATGAGCGCCCCCTACCTGGGCGGTGCCACGGTCGACTTCGTGGACACCATCGAGAAGCAGGGCTTCACCATCGACAACCCGAACGCCACCGGCTCCTGCGCCTGCGGCGACTCGTTCAGCTAGGCCTCGCTCCGAGGCCCGGCGCGCCGAGGGCGGCTCCCCCAGCACGGGGGAGCCGCCCTCGCGGCGTTCCGGGGGCGGCGGGTCAGCGCGGGTCGCCGCCCGCGATGCCGCTCTGCACGGGCAGCTGCTGGCCGGTCGCGGTGTCCACCACGCCGCCGCCGGTCATCGGCGTGGGCAGCGTGACGGTCGCCTCCTGCTCCTTGATCAGCTGCGGGCAGGCCTTGCCCGGCTCGGCGGTCTTGGTGACCACCAGCCGCAGCTTCACCACCGGCGGGGCGTCCTCCTCCAGCCGGACCCCGTACTTGTCGCAGATCCCGGCGGTGAAGAACACCGTCAGCTGGGTCGGGCTGTCCTGCCGGTAGCCGGTCGCGGGGATCTTCACCGCGGTCGGCGGGCGCTCGCCGACGGCTATCCCGGGCGTGGTCGGCTGCCCGGCCGAGGGCTGCGGGCTCGCCTCGGCCGGGGCGGAGGCCGTCCCGCCGGTGCCGGGGCTGGGGTGCGCGCCGGTGCCGGGGTCGGGGCTGGCGCTGGCGGACGGGCTCGCGGACGCACTCGCGGACGGCGAGGCGCTGGCGGTGGCCGTGGCGGGCGAACCCGAGCTGCCGCACGCGGTCAGCAGGCCGGCCGCGAGGGCCGCGCCAGCCAGCGCGGCGGCGGCCCGGCGCGCGTACGGGGCCTTGGTGGAGACGGCTGCGGTGCTGTCGTCCATGATCTGCGTTCCTCCCGAGGGTCGTGCGGCGCCGCGGTGAGCGGTACCGCGCCGGTTTGACGTGCCCCGGAGGAAACCGGTTCCGCTACCCGCCGTACTCCGGCATGGCCGCCACCAGCCGGCGCGCCTCCACCGGCACCCGCACCCCCGTCGCGGCCGGCGCGGCCACCGCCGGGACCGGCCCGGCGACCGGCCAGAAACGGCCCAACCGGCGCGAGGAGTCCAGCAGTTCGGCCAGCGTCTCGGCCTCGGATTCGTCGGAGCGGCGGGCCGACAGCCACCCGGAGGAGTGATCGATCACCATGCGGAACACCTGCTCCGATCGCCGTGCCGCGGCCACGGTGCCGCGGACTGGACGGGGGCCGCGTCCGGCCCCCGTACTCGTGACCCTAGGCCGCCCCCGGGCCGGAAGACAGCCCTACCGCTCGGTAGCACCCGGTCGGGCCGGTACCGTGGGTGGGTTGTTGCCCCCAGCTCCGGCCACTGCCGGGCCGCCAGAGGAGACCCCGTGCGCATCGCCGTCGCCGGCTCGATCGCCACCGACCACCTGACGACCTTCCCCGGGCGTTTCGCCGACCAGCTGGTGCCCGAGCAGCTGCACACGGTGTCACTGTCCTTCCTGGTCGACACCCTGGACATCCGCCGCGGCGGGGTGGGCCCGAACATCGCCTTCGGCATGGGCGTCCTCGGCCTGAACCCCGTCCTGGTCGGCGCGGCCGGCGGCGACTTCGCCGAGTACCGCAGCTGGCTGGACCGGCACGGCGTCGACACCCACTCCGTGCACATCTCGGAGACCCGGCACACCGCCCGCTTCATGTGCACCACCGACCAGGAGCACAACCAGATCGCGTCCTTCTACACCGGCGCGATGGCCGAGGCCCGCAACATCGAGCTCCAGCCGATCGCCGACCGGGTCGGCGGCCTCGACCTGGTACTGATCGGGGCGGACGACCCGGCCGCGATGGTCCGGCACACCCAGGAGTGCCGCACCCGCGGCTACGCCTTCGCGGCCGACCCCTCCCAGCAGCTGGCCCGCCTGGAGGGCGAGGACATCCGGGAGATCGTCGACGGCGCGGCCTACCTCTTCACCAACGAGTACGAGGCGGCGCTGATCGAGTCCAAGACCGGCTGGTCGGCGGACGAGATCCTCCGGCGGGTCGGCACCCGGGTCACCACCCTCGGCCCCAAGGGCGTCCGGATCCAGCGCCTCGACGAGCCCGACATCCTGGTCGGCTGCCCGGCCGAGGAGCGCAAGGCCGACCCGACCGGCGTCGGCGACGCCTTCCGGGCCGGCTTCCTGGCCGGCGTCTCCTGGGACCTCGGCCTGGAGCGCGCCGCCCAGATCGGCTGCATGCTCGCCACCCTGGTGATCGAGACCGTCGGCACCCAGGAGTACGAGCTGCGCGGCGGCCACTTCCTGCAGCGCTTCGAGACGGCCTACGGCCCCGAGGCCGCGGCCGAGCTGCGCGGCAAGCTCAGCCTCTAGTCCCCCTGGTCACCGCCCCTGGCCGGACCGCACGGTGACCAGGTAGGCCGTGCCGTGGCCCCCGCCGTACTCCTCGGCGGGGGCCTCGCCCGCGTAGGTGTGGCCGCACATCTCGCACCAGGCCGGGATGTCGTGCCGGGCCGCCTCGTCGTCGGAGAGGACGGCGATCCGGCCGCCGGGGGCGACCTCGCCGACGTGCTTGGCGAGTTCGATGACCGGGATCGGGCAGCGCTTGCCGAGGGTGTCGAGGACCAGGGCGTCGGCGCTGCCGGTCGGGGGCAGGTCGAGGCCGAGCGGGGCGCGGACCTCGGCGACGACGCGGGGCAGGACCTCGAGGAAGGCGTCGACCTCGGGGCGGGTGGTGCCGGCCGGCAGCGAGATCCGCAGGTTGCCCTCGGTGAGGACGCCCATGGCGGCCAGCACGTGGCTGGGCGTCAGGGTGCTGGAGGTGCAGGAGGAGCCGGAGCTGACCGCGAAGCCGGCCCGGTCGAGCTCGGTGAGCAGCACCTCGCCGTCGACGTAGAGGCAGGAGAAGGTCACCAGGTGGGGGAGCCGCAGCTCGGGGTGGCCGACCACCTCGACGGCGGGGACCAGCTCCGGGACCCGACGGCGGATCAGGTCGACGAGGGCCCGCAGCCGGGCGTTCTCGGCCTCGGCCTCGGCCCGGACGGCGCGCAGCGAGGCCGCGGCGGCCACGATCGCCGGGACGTTGGTGAAGCCGGGCACCCGCCCGCCCTCCCGGTCGTCGGCCGGCAGCGGCGAGGAGTAGCGGACGCCCTTGCGGACGGCGAGCACGCCGACACCGGCCGGGCCGCCCCACTTGTGCGCGCTCGCGGCGAGCACCGACCAGCCGGCCGGGACCGGCAGCCGCCCGGCGCTCTGCGCGGCGTCGACCAGCAGCGGGACGTCGCCGAGCAGCGCGGCGGTCTCGGCGACCGGCTGCAGGGTGCCGACCTCGTGGTTGGCGGACTGCAGCACGGCGAGCGCGGTGTCGGGGCGCACCGCGGCGGCGAACTCCTCGGCGGACACCCGGCCGTGGCGGTCGACCGGGACGGCGGTGGCGCTGCCGCCGTCGGCCTCCCAGCGTTCGGCGGTGTGCAGCACGGCGGAGTGCTCGACGGCGGAGTGCACCAGGTGGGCGCCGCGCCGGCGGTGGCCGCGCAGGGCGCCGAGGACGCCCAACTGGAGGGCCTGGGTGCCGGATGCGGTGAAGGCGATCTCGTCGGCCCGGGCGCCGAGCACCTCGGCGACGGTCTCCCGGGCGGCGTCCAGCAGCATCCGGGCCTGCCGGGCGGACCGGTGCAGCCGGGCCGGGTCGGCCCAGCCCTCGTCGAGGGCGGCGAGCAGGGCCTGCCGGGCGACGGGGTGCGGAGGGGCGGTGGAGGCGGCGTCGAAGTAGGGCACCCGGCCACCGTAGACGACGCCCCATACGGGGTGATTCCTCCCGTCCCGTCAGCCGCCCGACGCCCCGTCACCCGCGTGTCGCAGCAAGGTCGCCCGTTCGGCCGTGAGAGGCTCGGATGTCCGCCATGACCTGCGACTCCATCCGTCGTTCAGAGGTGCTTCACCCCCCGGGGGCTGATCGGGTAGCCGGGCGGCGCGTTACCGGGGGCTGCCCGTGAGTGCCGCATAAGGATGGAGTAGCGTTTGGCCCGCATAAGCATTCAAACCGTGCCCGTGGCCGGATCACCGAGGAGACCTGACAACGGACTCCGGACGGTGGTGCGTTCCCGGGCGAGACTTCGGGAAGGCGCTACGTGAGTCCCAACGGCTCCGACCGCTCGCCGCGGCGCACGATGCGGCGGAAGCTGCCTCAGGCGCTGGCACTGGGCCTCGTCATCGCGACCGCCACCGGCTGCTCGGCCAACGACCTGCCCAGGCTTGGCCTCCCCAGTCCCGTCACGAAGGAAGGCCCGCTGGTCCTTCACATGTGGCAGGGCTCGTGGATCGCGGCTCTGGTTGTTGGTGCATTGATGTGGGGTCTGATCATCTGGAGCGTGATCTTCCACCGGCGCAGCCGCACCAAGGTGGAGGTCCCCGCTCAGACCCGGTACAACGTGCCCATCGAGGCGCTGTACACCGCGGTCCCCCTCGTCATCGTCTCGGTGCTCTTCTACTTCGTCGCCCGCGACGAGGCCACCCTGACGAAGGTCGACGCGAAGCCCCAGCACACCATCAACGTGGTGGGCTTCCAGTGGAGTTGGGCGTTCAACTACGAGAACTCCGAGATCCCGGACCCGGCGAGCACCACCGCCGCGTACGAGGTCGGCAGCACCAAGGAGCCTCCGACGCTCTACCTGCCGATCAACGAGACCGTGAAGTTCCGGCTGACCTCCAACGACGTCATCCACGACTTCTGGCCCGTCAACTTCATGATGAAGATGGACGTCGTGCCCGGTGTGGTCAACGAGTTCCAGGTCACTCCGACCGCGCTCGGCACCTACCGCGGCAAGTGCGCCGAGCTCTGCGGTGTCGACCACTCCCGGATGCTGTTCAACGTCAAGGTCGTCACGGCCGACGAGTACCAGCAGCACCTCAAGGACCTCCGCGACAAGGGCCAGGCCGGCGCGGTTCCCGCAGGCATCCTCCCCACCACGGGAAGTAGTGAAGAGAAGTGACCATCCTCAACGAGCCCGCCGCGGCCGGTGGGGGAGCCGGGGCCGTCACCTCGGGGACTCCGCGGGTGCGCAAGCCGGGCAACGCGATCATCAAGTGGCTCACCACCACCGACCACAAGACGATCGGCACGATGTACCTGGCGACCTCGTTCGCCTTCTTCCTGATCGGTGGCGTGCTCGCCCTGGTCATGCGTGCCGAGCTGGCCCGCCCGGGCACCCAGATCCTGTCGAACGAGCAGTTCAACCAGGCGTTCACCATGCATGGCACGATCATGCTGCTGATGTTCGCCACCCCGCTGTTCGCGGGCTTCGCCAACTGGATCATGCCGCTCCAGATCGGCGCCCCCGACGTCGCCTTCCCGCGCCTGAACATGTTCGCCTACTGGCTGTACCTGTTCGGCTCGATCATCGCGGTGGCGGGCTTCCTGACCCCGCAGGGCGCGGCCGACTTCGGCTGGTTCGCCTACTCGCCGCTGTCGGACGCGGTCCGCTCGCCGGGCATCGGCGCCGACATGTGGATCATGGGTCTGGCCTTCTCCGGCTTCGGCACCATCCTCGGCGCGGTCAACTTCATCACCACGATCATCTGCATGCGCGCGCCCGGCATGACGATGTTCCGGATGTCGATCTTCGTCTGGAACGTCCTGCTGACCGCCGTGCTGGTCCTGCTGGCCTTCCCGGTCCTCGCGGCCGCGCTGTTCGCCCTGGAGGCGGACCGGAAGTTCGGGGCGCACGTCTTCGATCCGACGAACGGTGGAGCGCTGCTCTGGCAGCACCTGTTCTGGTTCTTCGGCCACCCCGAGGTGTACATCATCGCGCTGCCGTTCTTCGGCATCGTCTCCGAGATCATCCCGGTCTTCAGCCGCAAGCCGATGTTCGGCTACTCCGGCCTGATCGCCGCGACCATCGCCATCGCCGGCCTCTCGGTGACGGTGTGGGCGCACCACATGTACGTGACCGGACAGGTCCTGCTGCCGTTCTTCTCGTTCATGACCTTCCTGATCGCGGTCCCGACCGGTGTGAAGTTCTTCAACTGGGTCGGCACCATGTGGAAGGGCTCGCTGAGCTTCGAGACCCCGATGCTCTGGACGGTCGGCTTCCTGGTGACCTTCCTGTTCGGCGGCCTGACGGGCGTCCTGCTCGCCTCCCCGCCGATCGACTTCCACGTCTCGGACTCGTACTTCGTCGTCGCGCACTTCCACTACGTGGTGTTCGGCACCGTCGTCTTCGCCATGTTCGCCGGCTTCCACTTCTGGTGGCCGAAGATGACCGGCAAGATGCTCGACGAGCGCCTCGGCAAGATCACCTTCTGGACGCTCTTCATCGGCTTCCACACCACCTTCCTGGTCCAGCACTGGCTGGGCGCCGAGGGCATGCCGCGCCGCTACGCCGACTACCTGGCGAGCGACGGCTTCACCACGGCGAGAAGGTCAACGTCGACGACCCGTGGGGCTACGGCCGCTCGCTGGAGTGGGCGACCTCCTGCCCGCCGCCGCGGCACAACTTCACCACCCTGCCCCGGATCCGCTCCGAGTCCCCGGCCTTCGACCTGCACCACCCGGAGATCGCCGCGCTGGACTACCTGGAGAACCACGGCGAGGCGGCCAAGCACTTCGAGGGCGTGACCCCCGCGCAGTACGACCGTCCGTCGCTGGGCAAGGGCAAGAAGGAGGGTGACGCCCGATGAAGGAACAGGGCAAGATCTTCGCGGGTCTCTCCGTGTTCGTGCTGGCGATCGCCATCACCTACATGGTGTGGACCATGAAGTCGGACCACGGCCTGGAGGCCGCCGGCACCACTGCGCTGTTCCTGGCCTTCGGCCTGTGCGCCTTCATCGGCTTCTACCTGGCGTTCACCGCCAAGCGGGTGGACACCGGCGCGGGCGACAACCCCGAGGCCCAGGTCTCGGACGACGCCGGCGAGGTGGGCTTCTTCGCCCCGCACAGCTGGCAGCCGCTCTCCCTGGCGATCGGTGGCGCGCTGGCCTTCCTGGGCGTCATCTTCGGCTGGTGGCTGCTGTTCTGGTCGATCCCGATCATCCTCATCGGCCTGTTCGGCTGGGTGTTCGAGTTCTACCGCGGCGAGAACCAGAACCAGTAGTTCCGGATCGCGCAAGCCGCACGGCGGGCCGGGTACTCCCCTCGGGGGGTGCCCGGCCCCGTCGTTTCCCCGGGAACCCCGGGGGTTGTCCCCCGACCGGGTTACCCGGAGTGCCGCTCGGGTGACGCCTTCCTACGCTCTGAGGCAGGTTCATACCCCTGGGAGGTTCCGTTGAAGGGCTCTCGGATACATGGCAGTTCCCGGACCGCGTTGGCCGCCGTGCTGGTACTGGCACCGGCCGCGGCCTGTTCCTCCGGCGGCGGGTCCGCCGAGAAGGATTCGGCCCGTCAGATCGACGTGGCCCCGCTGATCCACACCTCGGCCGCCGGGGAGAAGGCCGACCCGGCGAAGGCGTTCAGCGTCACCACGGACGGCACCGCCAAGCTCGGCACCGTCACCGTCACCGGCCCCGACGGGAAGCCGGTGGCCGGTCAGCTCGCCGCCGACCAGCAGCACTGGCAGACCACCGACCCGCTCCGGGCCGGCGCCGCGTACACCGTCAAGGTCGCGGCCGAGGACGGCAAGGGCGGCCACGGCGAGGCCGACTCCGCCTTCACCACCGCCGACGCGCAGCACGTCGTCACCGCCGAACTCGGCCCCGACAGCGCGGGCAGCGGCGTCTACGGCGTCGGCCAGCCGCTCACCGTCAAGCTCTCCGAGGCGGTCACCGACCCGGCGGCCCGGCAGCAGATCGAACGCGGGCTCGTCGTCACCTCGCAGCCCGCCGTCACCGGCGCCTGGTACTGGGTCGACGACGAGAACCTGCACTTCCGGCCGCAGGAGTACTGGCCCGCCAACACCACCGTCAAGCTCGCCTACGACCTGCCCGGCATCCGGATATCCGACGGCGTCTACGGCGGCGAGGAGCAGACCCTCGCGCTGCGCACCGGTGACCGGATCGAGGCGGTGGTCGACGCGGGCACCGACCAGCTGACGTACAAGCGCAACGGCGAGGTGGTGAAGACCATCCCGGTCACCACCGGCAAGCCCGGCTTCGACACCCGCAACGGCGTCAAGGTGGTGCTCGGCCAGGAGTCCGACGTCCGGATGAGCAGCGAGACGATCGGCATCGCGGCGGGCAGCAGCGAGTCCTACGACCTGGACGTGAAGTGGGCGACCCGGGTGACCTGGAGCGGTGAGTACGTGCACGCGGCGCCGTGGTCGGTGTGGGCGCAGGGCAAGGAGAACGTCAGCCACGGCTGCACCGGCATGAGCACCGACGAGGCGAAGTGGTTCTTCGACAACACCCGGGTCGGCGACATCGTGCAGGTGGTCAACAGCAAGGGCCACGACATGGAGCCGTTCGGCAACGGGTTCGGTGACTGGAACGTGAGCTTCGACGAGTACGTGAAGCACAGCGCGCTGGGCAAGCCGGTCAGCACGGCGGCGCCCGAGGCGGGGGTGAACGCGACGCCGGGCCCGTCGGCGGGCGCGAGCGCGGGTGCGAGCGGTTCGGCTTCGGCTTCGGCTTCGGTCTCGGCCTCGGTCTCCGCTTCGACGGGGGCGGTGCGGGCCGCGGGCCGGTGACGTGCGGCGAGGTCCGCCCGGGGAGCCGTGGGGCTCCGGCCGGGCGGACCTCGCCGTTCGCCGACGCGGGTCAGGCGGTGCGGCGGCGGGGCATCAGGAACCAGTACGCGGCGGCGGCGGTGAGCATGCCGGCGGGCAGGGAGAGGTCGGTGCCGCCGAGGGCTTGCGCGGCCCAGCCGGTGAAGAGCTGGGTGGAGAGGCAGAGGGTGGCGGCGGCGGTGCCGAGGACGAGGGCGGCCGCGCCGGCCCAGTTGACGCCGTGGGAGTACCAGTAGGGGGAGGCGGGGGACTCGTCGGTGAGGTCGGGGCCGCGGTAGCGGTTGCGGCGCCAGAGGATGTCGGTGGCGTAGACGGCCATCACCGGGCCGGTGATGGCGACCATCAGCTCCAGCATGTTGTTGACGGTGTCGAGGAAGTTGGAGACCAGCAGCGCGTACAGGGTCAGCGCGATGCCCAGCGCGCCGTCCAGGGCGACGCTGCGGGAGCGGCGGATGCGCAGGCCGACGGCCTGCAGGGCGAGGCCGGAAGAGTAGGCGGTCATGGCGTTGTTGGCGATCGCGCTGAGGACGATGGCGAGCAGGAAGAGCGGCCGGAACCAGCCGGGCAGGACGGCGGTGAGGGCGGACTGCGGGTCCGTCATGTCGAGGGTGGTGGCGGCGAGGCTGCCGAGGGCGGTGAACAGGACGCTGGGGACGAAGGCGCCCAGCGCCGTCCAGCCGGCCACCGCGCGGGGCGGGGTGGTGCGGGGGAGGTAGCGGGAGAAGTCGGCGCTGGTGGAGTACGACAGCGGGGCGGAGGCGATCAGCGCGGTGCCGCCGGCCAGCGCGGCGACCAGGGCGGTGCCGTGCAGGGGGTCGGCGGGGCGGTAGTGCCAGTCGGTGTGGCCGCCGGTCAGCAGGTAGCCGGTGAGCAGCAGGAAGACCGCGGTCAGGACCAGGGTGAACGGCCCGTACAGGCGGACGATGGTGGCGTGGCCGTAGACCGAGATGGCCAGCGTGGCGGCCGCGATCAGCACGATGACCAGGACCTTGAGCGGGGTGCCCGGGGTGATCCCGGCCCGTTCGGCGAGGCCGAACGCGGCGAGCGAGGCGGCGGCCCAGTTGAGGGCGAGGTAGCAGACCGAGACCAGCCAGCCGGTGACGGCGATGTTCACCCGGTTGCCGCGGACGCCGAACATGGCCCGCATGATGACCTCGCTGGGGGCGCCCGCGGCCGGGCCGCTGACGGCGAGCAGGCCGACGCCGGCCCAGAGCAGGTTGCCGGCCGCGATGACGGCCAGCGACTGCCACAGGTCGAGTCCGATCAGCACCAGGGTGCCGCCGACGACCAGGTTGAGGTAGCTGACGTTGGGGGCGGCCCAGACGGCGAACAGGTCGCGGGGGCGGCCGTGGCGCTCGGCGTCGGGGATGTGGTCGATGCCGTGCGCCTCGATCCGTCCGGCCCGGTCGGCCGCCGGCGGGGGCGTGGGGAGCTCCGTGTGGGGGTCTGGAATCGTGGATTCCATGGAGTCCTCCGAGGTTTCGAGTGCGGGTGCCGGTGCGGTCGGCGGTGCGGGAGCGGCCGATGCGGAAGGCGGCTTGTCTATTGGTCGCACATCCAATAGCGTGCGGGGCATGTCGTCAAGCGGCCAGTCGAAACGGGTGCGCAAGAACCCCGAGGCCAGGCGGGCGGAGATCGTGGCCACCGCGGCCCGGATCGCCCTCGCCGAGGGCCTGGAGTGCATCACGATGCGGCGGGTCGCCGAGGAGCTGGACGTCCGTCCCGGACTGATCAGCCACTACTTCCCGGTCGCCGAGGAACTGGTCGCCGAAGCCTTCGGCGCCGCCGCGTCCGGGGAACTGGCCGAGCTGCTGCCCGACGCCGACGCCGCCCTCCCGGCGGTCCGGCGCCTGGCCCGCTTCCTCGATCGCACCGAGGGGCCGCGCTACGACGAGCTGAGCCGGCTGTGGCTGAACGCCCGCCACCTCAGCCGGTTCCGGCCCGCCCTGCGGGAACGGGTCGGCCAGCAGGAGGCGCTCTGGCGAGACGGACTGACGGCACTGCTGCGCGAGGGCGTCGCGTCCGGGGAGTTCCGCACCCCGGACCCGCACGTCACCGCGATCCAGCTCCTGGTCGTCCTGGACGGCCTGGGGGCGCACGCCAACACCGACCGCACCGGACGACCCGGGGCGGTCACCGGGATGGCGCACGCCCTCGCCGAACGCGAACTCGGCCTGCCGGCCGGGGCGTTCGGCACCCCGCACTGACCGCACCACCGCTGAGGAGCCACCCGTGCACCCCGACCTCGTCCTGACCAACGCCCGGCTGCTCGACCCCGGCAGCGGGGACTTCCTGCCGCACGACGCGCTCGTCCTGAGCGGCGGCCGGATCGCCGGGTTCGGGGCGGCCGCCGCGGCCGGTGCCGAGGTGCTCGACCTGGGCGGCGCGGTGGTCGTCCCCGGGCTGACCGACGGCCACCTGCACCCCGTCTCGGGCGCCGAGCGCACCGCCGGGGTGGACCTGTCGGGGTGCACCGACCTGGAGGGCGTCCGGGCCGCGCTGGCCGGGGCGGTGCGGGAGCTGCCGGCCGGGCAGTGGCTGCGCGGCTGGGGCCTGGACCCGAACGCCTTCGGCGACCTGCCGGTCTCCGCCGACAGCGTGGGCCCGGTGCTGGACGGCGTCCCCGCCGCGATCGACCTGTTCGACGCGCACTCCGTGCTGGCCAGCCGCCGGGCGCTGGAACTGGCCGGGATCGACGGGCCGCGCCGCTTCGAGCAGGGCTCCGCCGAGGTGGTCTGCGACCCGGCGGGCCGCCCGACCGGCCTGCTGCTGGAGGACGCCGCCTGCGAACTGGTCGAGGCGGTCGCCCCCCGTCCGAGCTTCGAGGAGCTCTGCCGGGCCACCGCCGTGGTGCTGCGGCGGATGGCCGCCGCCGGCCTCACCGGCGGCCACGCGATGGACGCCAACGGCGAGAGCCTGGCCGTCTACGCGGCCCTGGAGGAGCGCGGACAGCTCCCGCTGCGGCTGCGGATCGCCCCCTGGGTGCAGCCCGGCGCGAGCCCGGCGGACCTGGCCGAACTGGTCCGGCGCCAGGGCGGGGGCGGCCGGCGCTGGCGGGTCGACGGGGCGAAGCTCTTCATGGACGGCACCATCGACAACGGCACCGCCTGGCTGGAACGCCCGGACTGCCACGGCGAGTCGACCGGCGCGTTCTGGCCCGACCCGGCCGAGTACACCCGGGTGATCGGCGAACTCCACCGGGCCGGGGTGCCGACCGCCACGCACGCGATCGGGGACGCGGCCGTCCGGCACGTCCTGGACGCGGTGGAGCGGGCGGTGGCCGCGCACGGGAGGGGCGCGGTGCGGCACCGGGTCGAGCACGTCGAGACGGTGCCCGACGACACCGTCGCCCGGTTCGCCGCGCTGGGCGTGGCCGCCTCGATGCAGCCCACCCACTGCACCGAGTACACCCGGGCCGACCACACCGACAACTGGTCCCGCCGGCTCGGCGAGGAGCGGGCCAACCGGGCCTTCCGCTGCCGCGACCTGGCCGCGGCCGGCGCCCGGGTGGTGCTCGGCTCGGACTGGCCGATCGCGCCGTTCGAACCGCTGGGCGTGATGGCCGGCGCCCGGCACCGGCGGCCCGCCCGCGACCTGCGGCAGCCGCCGCACCTGCCCGGGCAGGCGCTGACGCCGCTCCAGGCGCTGGCCGGCTACACCCTCGCCCCGGCCTGGGCCGCGGGGGAGGAGGACCGGGCCGGACGGCTCGCGGTCGGCCACCGGGCGGACCTGACCGTCCTCGCGGAAGACCCGCTGACCGTGCCGGACACCGAACTGGCGGGCGTCCCGGTGCTGTTGACGGTCTCGGACGGCGAGGTCACGCACCGGGCGGTGTGACGGCGGCAGGACGGCAGGACGGACGGCGCGGCCGGACCCCCGGGGAGGGGGCCGGCCGCGCCGTCGTGCCGTGCCGGTCAGCGGTAGGCGGCGTCCAGGGCGGTGGCGATCGCGGCCAGGGCCTCGTCGTAGCTGAGGCCGAGGTGGGCGGCGCGGGCCGCGTACTCGGTCGCGGCGGTGGCGGCGAGGCGGTGGGAGGTGTCCCCGGTGGGGGCGATGGTGGTGCCGGCCCGGCCGCGGGTCTCGACCACGCCGTCGGCCTCCAGCTCGCGGTAGGCGCGGGCCACCGTGTTCGCGGCGAGGCCGAGCCGTTCGGCGAGGGCGCGGACGGTGGGGAGCTTCAGGCCGATCGGGAGCTCGCCGCTACGGGCCTGGGCCGCGATCTGCGAGCGGACCTGCTCGTAGGGCGGTGTGGGGGACTGGGGATCGATCGCCACGTGCACCCGGCCAACATAACAGGGCGTCAGGGGAAGTCCCGTCCGAATATGCCAGAACCCCCACCGGCCGGGGCCGGTGGGGGTTCTGACGTGGCGTGACAGCTACACGGGATCAGTGGTGGCCGTGGCCGCTGGTGATCTCGTGGTACTCCTCGGTGGTGGGCTTGGCGATCTGGTTGCCCTCGCCGTAGAAGCCCTCGGAGAGCTTCACCCGGGTCTTGGTGATCACGCCGGCCTTGCGGGCCACACCGTTCTCGTCCGTCTCGGCGGGCAGCTCCAGCGGCTGGGGCTGCTCGTGGGCGGTGAGGGTGTGCAGGTCCTTCTGCGCCAGCGGGGTGTGGACCTCGACGAACTCGCCGTGCGGCAGGCGCTTGATGATGCCGGACTCGCGTCCGTGCAGCACCTTCTCCTTGTCGCGGCGCTGGAGGCCGAGGCACCAGCGCTTGGTGACGATGAAGGTCAGGACCGGCACCACGAAGAAGCCGACGCGGACCGCGTAGGTGATCGTGTTGATCGACATGTGCAGGTGGGTGGCGAACAGGTCGTTGCCACCGCCGACCAGCAGGACCAGGTACAGCGCGATCCAGGCCGCGCCGAACGCGGTGCGGACCGGGGCGTTGCGCGGGCGGTCCAGGATGTGGTGCTCGCGCTTGTCGCCGGTGACCCAGGACTCGATGAACGGCCACACCGCGATGGCGACCAGGACCAGCGGGAAGATCATCAGCGGGATGAACACACCCAGGTTCAGGGTGTGGCCGCCCCAGACGGAGACCTCCCAGCCCGGCATGAAGCGGATCAGGCCCTCGGCGAAGCCCATGTACCAGTCGGGCTGGGCGTCGGTGGAGACCTGGTCCGGACGGTACGGGCCGTACGCCCAGACCGGGTTGATCGTGGCGATCGCGGACATCGCCGCGATGATGCCGAAGACCAGGAAGAAGAAGCCGCCGGCCTTGGCCATGTAGACCGGCATCAGCGGCATGCCGACGACGTTCTTCTCGGTCTTGCCCGGGCCCGCCCACTGGGTGTGCTTGTGGTAGAAGACCAGGATCAGGTGCGCGACCAGCAGGCCCAGCATGATGCCCGGGATGAGCAGCACGTGGATGGTGAAGAAGCGCGGGATGATGTCGGTGCCCGGGAACTCGCCGCCGAACAGGAACATCTGGATGTAGGTGCCGACGATCGGCACCGCCAGGATCGCGCCCTCCATGAAGCGGATGCCGGTGCCCGACAGCAGGTCGTCCGGCAGCGAGTAGCCGAAGAAGCCGTCGAAGAAGCCCAGGCACAGCAGCAGGAAGCCGAACAGCCAGTTGATCTCGCGCGGCTTGCGGAACGCGCCGGTGAAGAAGACGCGCATCATGTGGACGAACATCGCGGCCACGAAGACCAGCGCGGCCCAGTGGTGGATCTGACGGATCAGCAGACCGCCGCGGACCTCGAAGCTGATGTTCACCGTGGAGGCGTACGCCTCCGACATCTTGATGCCGTTCAGCGGCAGGTAGGTGCCGTGGTAGACGGTCTCCGCCATGCTCGGCTTGAAGAACAGCGTCAGGTACACACCCGTGAGGATGATGATGATGAAGCTGTAGAGGCAGATCTCGCCGAGCATGAAGGACCAGTGGTCCGGGAAGATCTTGCGCAGGTTGGCCTTGGCCAGGGAGTAGAGCCCGAGCCGGCCGTCGACCCAGTCGGCAGCCGCCTCGGCCTTGTTCGCGGGCTTGGCCCGCGTGCTGGCCGGCTTGGAGGCACTGTTGGTGCCGCTTGCGGAACTCATCGCGGACGCTCCCAGTAGCTCGGGCCGACGGGCTCGTCGAAGTCGCCGGTGGCGACCAGGAAGCCCTGCTCATCGGTGGTGATCTTCAGCTGCGGCAGCGGGTGGCCGGCCGGGCCGAAGATGACGCGAGCGCCGTCCGCCAGGTCGAAGGTCGACTGGTGGCAGGGGCAGAGCGCGTGGTGGGTCTGCTGCTCGTACAGCGAGATCGGGCAGCCGACGTGGGTGCAGATCTTCGAGTAGGCGAGGATGCCCTCGAAGCCCTTGTCCCGGGACTTGGTGTCCTTGATGTCCTCCGGGGCGATCCGGATGAGCATCAGGGCGTCCTTGGCGATCTTCTGCTGGAAGTCCTCAGCCGACTCCTCCAGGCCCTCGGGCTTGGCGAAGGTGAGCGAGCCCTGGATGATGTCCTCGGGCTTCATCGGCTGGTCGGTGTTCATGTTGACCAGCTTGATCGGCTTGCTGGCGGTGGCCTCCACCCAGCCGGTGTGCAGGAGCTTCTTCTCCGGCAGCGGGCCGAGGTCGCGCAGCAGCACCACGCCGGACAGCGGCACCAGGGCCATCGAGCCGATCAGGGTGTTGCGGATCATCTTGCGGCGGCCGAAGGCCGACTCCGCGGCACCGGTCTTGAACTGCTCGATGACGTCGTTGCGGACGTCGTCGTCGGCCTCGATCGGGTGGCGCTCGGCCGGCAGCTCGTGGTCCGACATCAGGGTGCGGGCCCAGTGGACCGCGCCCGCGCCGATGCAGAACAGCGCCACGCCGAGGGTCATGCCCAGGGCGAAGTTGAGCGCGCTGACGTGGCCCAGCGGGAAGATGTAGACGATCTTGTCGGCGTCGATCGACGCGTACGACGCGATGAAGCCGACGGTCGCCAGCATCGACACCACGAACAGCAGCGACACCTGGCGCTCGGCCCGCTTGGCGGCCCGCTCGTCGATGTCGGTCCGACGCGGCTCGTGGGCCGGCAGGCCCGGGTCGGCGAACGGGTCGCCGTGGGTGGCGACGTCCGTGCCGTGGGAGGCGTCGTGCGCCTCCGGCAGGTTCTCTGACATGTCGTGGCTCATGACTTCTTGGCCTTGGTGGTGTGGGCGGCGACCCAGATCGCGATCACGATCAGCGTGCCGAGACCGAAGATCCAGCCGAACAGGCCCTCGGTCACCGGACCGAGGCTGCCCAGGGCGAGACCGCCCTGGTTGGGCTCGTCGTTCGTGTGGCGGACGAACGCCACGATCTCGCGCTTCTGCTCCTCCGGCATGGTGGTGTCGGGGAAGGACGGCATGTTCTGCGGGCCGGTCTGCATGGCCTCGTAGATGTGCTTCGCGTCCACGCCCTCCAGGGACGGGGCGAACTTGCCGTTGGTCAGCGCACCGCCCTTGCCGGCGAAGTTGTGGCACTGGGCGCAGTTGGTGCGGAACAGCTCGCCGCCCTTGGCGACCTGCTCGGCGTTGGTCACCGGGTCGTCGGAGGGCTGGTACTGCTTGCTGTCCGGCGCGACCGGGCCGGGGCCGAGCGAGGCCACGTAGGCGGCCAGCTGGTCGATCTCGGCCTGGGAGTAGATGTTCTTCTTGCGCGGGACCTGGGCGCCCGGCTGCTGGGCCGGCATGCGGCCGGTGCCGACCTGGAAGTCGACAGCCGCGGAGCCGACGCCGACCAGCGACGGACCGTCGGAGGTGCCCTGGCCGTTCAGGCCGTGGCAGGAGGAGCAGCCGACGGCGAAGAGCTTCTTGCCCTCGTCGATGGCGAGCGACTGCGCGGAGCTGTCGGCCTGCGCCTTCTCGGCGGGCGCGAAAGCGGCGTACAGCCCCCCGGTGGCCGCCAGGGCGAGAAGTAGGACGACGACCGCCGCCAGTGGGTGGCGCCGTCGTGCGGAGAGCTTTTTCACGGAATAACCCCGGTGTCAGGATCTGGTCGGCAGCAGCCTGCCCCTGACTCCCACGCGTCCAGGTGACGCCGGGTCAGGGGCGGGGCGGCTGTTACTTGATCAGGTAGATGGTCGCGAACAGGCCGATCCACACGACGTCGACGAAGTGCCAGTAGTACGACACCACGATCGCCGCGGTGGCCTGCTCGTGGGTGAAGCGCCGCGCCGCGTAGGTCCGTCCGAGGACCAGCAGGAAGGCGATCAGACCACCCGTCACGTGGAGTCCGTGGAAGCCGGTGGTCAGGTAGAACACCGTGCCGTACGGGTCCGAGGACAGGGAGAGGCCGTCCTTCTTGACCAGCTCGGTGTACTCGAAGATCTGGCCGCCGATGAAGATGGCGCCCATCACGAAGGTGATCGTGAACCACGAGCGCAGCTTCTTCACGTCACCGCGCTCGGCGGCGAACACGCCGAGCTGGCAGGTGAGGGAGGAGAGCACCAGGATCGTGGTGTTGACCGAGGAGAAGGGCACGTTGAGGGCATGGGCCTTCTCGTGCCAGAACTCGGCGCCCTTGACCGAGCGGAGGGTGAAGTACATCGCGAACAGGGCCGCGAAGAACATCAGCTCCGAGCTCAGCCAGACAATGGTTCCGACGCTGACCAGGTTCGGCCTGTTGACCGCTCCGTGCGCGTGTCCGGTTTCTGTTGCTGTTGCTGTCGCCACGACGGACATTATGTCGGTCCCTTATTCCGTCTTCACGCCGGGGGGTGTCCCTCGGAGTGTCCGGTGCGTGAGGTATGCCCGCCTCGCGCACCGCCCGTTTTCTGACGGTTGTTCGGACCGGGTGAGCCTACTGGGCCGGCGGGGTGAGTCCGGGGCGCGGCGGCTTGAGCGAGATCGCGTCGGGGTCTCCGCAGGACGGGCGCGCGGGAGTAGCATCCGTCCCAGGACGTGGTCCGGGTCACACTGGGCCGTTCGGTCGGGGCCGCCCGGCGTGGGCACACATATAAGAGGACGAGCACCAGGAAGCAGGGGCCATGGCGCAGCACTCCGACGAGACGCTCACCGTTCTCGTCTACAGCGACGACCGCAACACCCGTGAGCAGGTGACCCTCGCCCTCGGCAGGCGGCCCGCCGCGGACGTGCCCGCCCTCGAGTACCTGGAGTGCGCCACCGCCCCCGCGGTGCTGCGCGCCCTGGAGAAGGGCGGCATCGACCTGTGCGTGCTGGACGGCGAGGCCGCCCCGGTCGGCGGGCTGGGCCTGACCCGGCAGTTGAAGGACGAGATCTACGGCTGCCCGCCGGTGCTGGTGGTGATCGGCCGGCCGCAGGACTCCTGGCTCGCCGCCTGGAGCCGGGCCGACGCCGCGATCTCGCACCCCGTCGACCCGGTCGCCCTCGCCGACGCCGCGACCGCGCTGCTGCGGGCCCGGCTGGCCCGGCGGGCGCCCGCCGGGCGCTGACCCGTTCCACCGGCGCGTCTCAACTGGAGAGAAGGGGACGGCAACCCCGGGCGGCCGTCCCCGCTCCCTCGATAGGCTGACGTCATTCCTCTGGGATCCCTCCGGGACGATGACGAGAGCTGGAGTCAGCCATGGTGAACGCGCACTCTGCGAACGGCGGTAGCGACCCCGCGCAGGTGGTCCGCACCTGGCCCGGCCTGCTCAGCTCGCTGCTGGGGGGCAACGACCTCAGCCAGGCCGACACCGCCTGGGCGATGGACCGGATCATGAGCGGCGAGGCCAGCCCCGTGCAGGTGGCCGGCTTCCTGATCGCCATGCGCGGCAAGGGCGAGACGGTCGAGGAGATCGCCGGCCTGGTCGAGGCGATGTACGCGCACGCCCTGCCGCTGGAGATCCCCGGGCCCGCGGTCGACATCGTCGGCACCGGCGGCGACCGGGCCAAGACCGTCAACATCTCCACCATGTCCGCGGTGGTCGCGGCCGCGGCCGGGGCGAAGGTGATCAAGCACGGCAACCGGGCCTCCTCCTCGGCCACCGGCTCCTCGGACGTGCTCGGCCGGCTCGGCGTCAACCTGGAGCTGTCCGCCGACCGGGTCGCGGCGGTGGCCGAGGAGGTCGGCCTGACCTTCTGCTTCGCCGCCAAGTTCCACCCCTCGATGCGCCACACCGCCCAGGCGCGCGCCGAGTTGGCCGTCCCGACGGTCTTCAACATCCTCGGCCCGCTCACCAACCCGGCGAAGGTCACCTCGCACGCCGTCGGCTGCTTCGACACCCGGCTGGCCGGGCTGATCGCCGGCGTGCTGGCCCGGCGCGGCGCGCAGGGCCTGGTCTTCCGGGGCGACGACGGGCTCGACGAGCTGACCGTCACCACCACCTCGCACGTCTGGGTGATCCGCGGCGGCGAGGTGACGGAGCTCGAGTTCGACCCGCGCGAGGTCGGGATCGACCTGGTCGGGATCGAGGCGCTGCGCGGCGCCGACGCCGAGTACAACGCGGACGTCGCGCGCCGGGTGCTGAACGGCGAGCGCGGGCCGGTGCGGGACGCCGTCCTGCTCAACAGCGCGGCCGCGCTGGTCGCGCTGGAGCTCGGGGACGCGCCGCTGGTCGAACAGATCGCGGCGGCGATGGAGCGGACGGCGGCGGCGATCGACTCCGGGACGGCGGGGGAGCTGCTGAAGCGCTGGGCGGAGGCGACCCGGGCCTGACGGCGGGCCGGGGGCGGCCGTTCCGGGTTTCCGGCGCCAGCTGCCCCTGGCGCCAACTGCCCCCGGCGGCAAGGGCTTTCGGCTGGGACGGACAGGGTCGGTCGGCCGTTCTCCGGGCCCCGGCGGGGCCCGGTTCCGTATCGGGATGCGGACAGGTGTTGAGACCGGGGCGGTCTCGTGTACTGTCTTCCGCAGGTCATGAGTGGCAGCGACAAGCCCCAGCTTGCTGTCCGGCAACCCTCCGTCCGTGGCGGGGTGCCCTGGGTGAGGACCGGGCCGCGTGGCGATCAGTCCGCGTGGCAAGCGCGGACTTCCGGTGGGTGCACTTCCGGGGTCCTGACCCCGTGGAGGAGTGCACCCATGTCTGTTGTCACCGAGATCTGCGAGCCGCTGGCGGTGCTGGGCGGGGACGTCGAGGTCCCGCTGGCCTCCGGGGAGAAGGTCGGGTACGCGGCGCTGGACTACGCGGCGAGCGCGCCGGCCCTGCAGCGGGTGTGGGACGACGTGGCGGCGTACGCGCCGTACTACGGGTCGGTGCACCGCGGGGCCGGGTACCTGTCGCAGCTGTCCACCGACCTGTTCGAGCAGAGCCGGCGGACCGTCGCCGAGTTCCTGGACCTGCGCGACGGGGACCAGGTGGTGTTCACCCGGGCGACCACCGACTCGCTGAACCTGCTGGCGGGGGCGGTCCCGGCCGGGACCGAGGTGTTCGCGTTCGAGACCGAGCACCACGCCTCGCTGCTGCCGTGGCGGCGCGAGGGCCTGGCGGTGCGCTACCTGCGGGCGCCGCGTTCGCACGCCGAGGCGGTGGCGGCGCTGGAGGAGGCGCTGCTGGGCGCGGCCGAGGGCCCGAAGCTGTTCTGCGTGACCGGCGCGTCCAACGTGACCGGCGAGCTGTGGCCGGTCAAGGAGCTGACCGCGGTCGCGCACCGCTACGGCGCCCGGGTGGTGCTGGACGCGGCCCAGCTGGCGCCCCACCACCGGGTCTCGGTGCGGGAGTTGGACGTCGACTGGGTGGCGTTCTCCGGGCACAAGCTGTACGCGCCGTTCGGCGCCGGCGTGCTGGCGGGCCGCTCGGACTGGCTGGACGCGGCCGAGCCGTACCTGGCCGGCGGCGGGGCGAGCCGGACGGTGGCCCGGGAGCTGGACGGCTCGGTGGCGGTCGAGTGGCACACCGGCCCGGCCCGGCACGAGGCCGGTTCGCCGAACGTGATCGGCGCGTACGCGATCGCCTCGGCCTGCCGGGCGCTGGACGAGGCGGGCTTCGAGGCGCTGGAGGCCCGGGAGCGGGCGCTGGTGGCGAAGCTGACCGAGGGCCTGGCGGCGATCCCCGAGGTGCGGGTGCTCAACCTGTTCGGCGAGGGCTCGGACCGGGTCGGCGTGGTGTCCTTCGTGGTGCGCGGCTGGAACAGCTCGCACTTCTCGGCCGCGCTGTCCGCCGAGTACGGCATCGGCGTCCGGGACGGGCTGTTCTGCGCGCACCCGCTGGTGCGCACCCTGCTGGGCGGCGAGGAGGCGGCCCCCAGCGAGTGCGGGGCGCCGGAGCCGTCGCTGCCCGGCGAGCGCAGCCTGAACGCGATCCGGGTCAGCTTCGGCGCCGGGACCCCGGTCGAGCACGTCGACCGGTTCCTGACCGCCGTCCGCGAGCTGGTCAGCGACGGCGCGAAGTGGAGCTACCGCAACGAGGGCGGCCGCTGCGTCGTAGACACCCAGCAGCAGCGCTGAGCGCTCAGCCGTCCAGGCCGAGCGAGAACGCGGCCTCCAGGTCGTGCTGGGAGTAGGTGCGGAAGGCGATGTGGGTCTCGGTGTTCGTCACGCCCGGGACCTTGTTGAGGCGGCCGGGGATCACCTCGGCCAGGTCCTCGTGGTTGCGGACCCGGACCATGGCGACCAGGTCGTAGGTGCCGGTGACGGAGTAGACCTCGCTGACGCCCTCGATGGCGGCGATCGCCTCGGCGATCTCGGGGATCCGGTCGACGTCGGTGTTGATGAGGACGATCGCGGTGATCACTGGGCAACTCCCGTTCGAGAAGGTCCGCTCAGGGTATCGCCCGCCGGACGGGCGGCCCACGCGAACAACCAGCCCGTCACGAAGCCGATCACGTGCACCAGGTAGGCCACCCCGTCACCGCCGGAGGTGACCGACCAGGACTGCAGGACGAACCACAGGCCGAGCACCAGCCAGGCCGGAAAGCGCAGCGGGAGGAACAGCAGGAGCGGCACCAGCGCGGTCACCCGGGCCCGCGGGTACAGCCGCAGGAACGCGCCCAGCACCCCGGCGATCGCGCCGGACGCGCCGACCAGCGCCCGCACCGCGTCGGGGGTGCCGGACTCGGCCAGCGCGTAGCCGTAGGTGGCCAGGCAGCCGATCGCCAGGTAGCCGACCAGGAAGCGGACCCGGCCCAGCCGGGCCTCCACGGCCGGGCCGAAGACGTACAGGAACAGCAGGTTCCCGATCAGGTGCAGCCAGCCCGCGTGGACGAACAGCGCGGTCAGCACCGACAGTTCGGGGCTCTTGCCGGGGGTGGCCGGCAGCACGCAGCCGGGCGCCGCCGGGGGGAGCGCCGACAGCTGGGCGGCCGTCAGGGGGCGGCCGCCCAGCAGTTCGGCCGGGACGGCGCCCCAGCGGTGCTCGTAGCGCTGCTCGGCGCAGGCCCGGGCGTCGCCGCTGCCGTACAGCGGGTTGGGGCCGGACGGGCCGAGCAGCATGACCAGGGCGGCCAGCGCGATCAGCAGGTACGTGGCGACCGGGGTGCGGGCGGCCCGCTCGGCCGCCGGCGAACCGGCCCGGGCGGGGGCGGAGAGCACCATACCGGTCAGCATTCCTCGGGGGCGCACCCGCGACACCGGGCGCTGGGCCGGCCGGGTGAGCGTCCGGGCTGTGGACCGGTGATCCGTCCGCCCGGCCGCAGGCAATAGGCTGGAGGCCCGGAACCGGGACCAGCCGAGAGGGACCACTGATGAGCATTGCCGCGCCGACCGCCGAGACCCGCTGGCGCTGCACCCTGTGCGGCAACCTGACCCGCTTCGACGTCACCCGTTCGTCCCGGGTGACCGACTTCCTGCACTTCGACCTCTCCGGCGAGTCCAAGGTCGAGGAGACCCATGTGCTGTCCGAGACCATCGAGTCGGTGCGCTGCCGCTGGTGCAACGCCGTCGACCAGGTCGAGCTGGTGGCCCGTCCCGGGGCCGAGGAGCCCGCCGAGGGCGACGCCCAGCAGGGCTGACGCAGTTCCCACCGCCCCGCGTTCCCGTCCGCCCCGGACGGGGGCGCGGGGCGGACTCGTCGGCGGGGTGCTGTCGGTGCGGCACGGTAGACGGGACAATCGAGCAGTAGCGGCGGACAGCAACGCCCGCCCGGCACCCGCCGGGAGGGCCCGCCCGGACCAGGATCGGAGCCGAGGACAGTGGCGGAGGCAGCGAACGCGCCCGCGGGCACGGACGGGACCGCGCCCGGCCCGGCCCCGGAGCCGCACGGCGGCGCGGAGACGGCCGGGCGCCCCCTGCCCGAGGGCGTGCGCCGGCGGGTGGTCGGCATCGCCTCCGACGCGCTCGGCGGCATCGCGGCGGGCGAACTGCCCGCCTCGCTGCGCCCGTACGCCAAGTTCACCCCGGCCCGGCGGGCCAAGTACGCGGCGACCGCGCTGGCCGCCGCGCTGGAGTCGGACCCGGCGTTCCGGGTCCGGATAGCCGAACGGCTGCGGCTCGGCCAGCCCGACCTGGTGCAGGCGCTGGAGACCGGCACCGTCCCGGCCGCCGCCGACCCGATGGACGTCGCGGCCGCCGCCTACCTGGTCCGCCCGGCCGGCTGGGCCCGGCTGGTCGAGGAGGCCGGCGAGGAGGCCGAGCGGGCCGACGCCGAGGGCGCGGCCGCCGAGGCCGCCCGGCTGGCCGGGAAGCTCCAGGAGGAGCTGGCCGAGGCCCGGGCCGCCGCCCGCGGCGAGCTGGAGCGGCACCGGGCCGAGGCCGAGGGGGTGCGCAAGGAGGCGGAGTCGCTGCGCAAGAAGGTCCGCTCGCTGGAGGCGGACACCCGCCGGGCGCAGGCCGAGAGCCGCCGGCTGGCCGGGGAGCTGGAGGCGGCCAGGGCCGCCGCGGCGGCCGAGCGCAGCGCCGCCGAGAGCGAGGCCCGGCGACTGCGGCACCGGATCGCCGAGCTGGAGGCCGCGGTGGAGAGCGGGCGGCGCACCGCCCGGGAGGGCCGCAGCGTCGAGGACATGCGGCTGCGGCTGCTGCTGGACAGCGTGCTGCAGTCGGCGCAGGGCCTGCAGCGCGAGCTGGCGCTGCCGGTGACCGGGCTGCGCCCGGCCGACCTGGTGGAGGCGGTCGAGCCCGGCTCGGCCTCGCCGCACGACGTGGCCCGGCGCGGCCTGGCCGAGGACGACCCGGCGCTGCTGGACCAGCTGCTGGCGATCCCGCAGGTGCACCTGGTGGTGGACGGCTACAACGTGACCAAGACCGGTTACCCGCAACTGCCGCTGGAGCAGCAGCGGTTGAGGCTGCTGGGCGGGCTGGCGATGCTGGCCCAGCGCACCCAGGCCGAGGTGACCTGCGTGTTCGACGGCCAGGACCTGGACGTGCCGGTGATCATGGCGCCGCCGCGCGGGGTGCGGGTGCGGTTCAGCCGGACCGGGGAGACCGCGGACGAGCTGATCCGGCGGCTGGTGCGGGCCGAGCCGCAGGGCCGTCCGGTGGTGGTGGTCTCCGCCGACAAGGAGGTGGCCGACGGGGTCCGCAAGGCGGGGGCGCGGCCGGTGGCCTCGGTGCTGCTGCTGAACCGGCTGGCCCGCAGCTGAGGGGCGGTCAGCGGGCCTGCGGGCGGCCGGGGTGTGACGGTCCGGTGAAGGGGGGCGGGGAGGCGGAACCGGAAGCCCCCGGGAGTGGACGCGGGGGCTGGGACTTCACTAGGGTCTGGCGTCAAACCTATATTCCGGACCTTCACTCGTCGGGGTGAGTCCAGCAGGAAGAAGGAGCTCACCCTTGGCCTCCCACCGCCGTCCCAAGCAGCCGAGCCGTGCGCGGATCTCCGTGTTCACCGCCGCCGCCGCGACCGCGGTCGCCCTGACGGCCCAGGCCAGTGCGCACGCCGCGCCGGCCCAGCCGAACAAGGACGAGGTCAAGGCGCAGGTCGACAAGCTGCTCGAGGAGCAGGAGCAGTCGGCCGAGAAGTACAACGGCGCCAAGGAGCGGGCCGACCAGCTGCGCAAGCAGGCCGACGACCTGCAGGACCAGGTGGCCCGCGGCCAGGAGCAGCTGACCGAGCTGGCTTCCGGGCTGGCGGCGGTGGCCGGCGACCAGTACCGGCAGGGCGGCGTCGACCCGTCGATGCAGCTGATGCTCTCCTCTGACCCGGACCACTACCTCACCCAGGCCACCTCCTTCGGGCAGGCGGCCAGCACCCAGGCCGAGACGCTCAAGTCGCTCAAGGACCAGCAGCGCCGCCTGGACCAGCAGAAGCAGGAGGCCGCCCAGGTCCTGCACGAGCTGGACAGCCAGACCCAGGCGCTCAACGACGCCAAGAACGACGTGCAGAGCAAGCTCGCCGAGGCGCAGAAGCTGCTCTCCAAGCTGAACGCCGCGGACCGCGCCGCGATCCTCCAGGGCTCCGGCGGCACCGCCTCGCGCAGCGCGGACCGGATCGACCCGAAGAGCCTGCCGCCGGCCAGCGGCTACGCGGCGACCGCGGTGGCGGCCGCGCTCAGCAAGCAGGGTTCGGCGTACGTGTGGGGCGCCACCGGCTCCAGCACCTTCGACTGCTCCGGCCTGATGGTGTGGGCGTACAAGCAGGCCGGGGTCTCGCTGCCGCGCACCTCGCAGGACCAGGGCAGCTACGGCACCAACGTGGGCACCGACTGGCACAACGCGCAGCCCGGCGACCTGGTCGTCTACTACGGCGACCGGCACCACGTCGGCATGTACATCGGCAACGGCCTGGTGGTGCACGCGCCGCGCACCGGTGACGTGGTGAAGACGATGAAGGTCGACACCCTGCCGATCTCGACCATCCGCCGGGTCTGAGCGAGCGGGCCTGACGGCCCGACGAATCGGACAAACGCCCCACTGGGCAACAATTGACGCACCGTGACACGCCCGGGCGGGTCGGAATCACCCTGTGATTCGAGACACGCCCGGGTGTGGTGTTTCCCGGGTGAATGGCGGGAAACGCTGTGCTCGGGGTAAGGAATCGATCACGTTCGGTCAGATTTACCGGGGTGTTTGATTCAGAATCAGATTTTTTTCCGACAAGGATTTGAACGGATCACGGATCGGTTACTAGGGTCGTGCCTCGACCACCGCAGTGTCGATCGCCCAAGGGGGGCGGCGGCGGAGGTCGCCGCCGAGTCCGTGACGCAGCGGGCAGACCGTCAACACCGGGTCTGCCGACGGGGATACCCCTGCGGGGGTGCTGTCGAACGGAGCCGGGGAACCATGTTCCCCCGGGGTGAATCGGCGCCCGGTCGACCGCCGCGCGCGGTCGGTGAAGCGCCGTAGGGCATCTCTTCCGGCCCGAACCCGTCAGCTCACCCGGTAGGCGGTGTGAGGAAGAAGGAGTCCGCCTTCGTGGCGTCCCATCGCCGTCCCAAGCCCGTCGGCCGTGCCCGGGTCTCGATTCTCACTGCCACCGCCGCCGCTGCCGTGGCGCTGTCCGCCCAGAGCGGCGCGCACGCCGACCCGGCGCCGACCAAGGACCAGGTCAAGGCCCAGGTCGACGAGCTCAACGAGCAGGCCGAGGTCAAGACCGAGGCGCTGAACGCCTCGGTCGAGAAGCAGCAGGCGCTGCAGCAGCAGGTCGGCCAGCTCCAGGACCAGCTCGCCCGCCAGCAGGAGCACGTCACCACCGCCCGCGAGGCGCTGGCCGGCATCGCCGCCGAGCAGTACCGCACCGGCAGCATGCCGCAGACCATGCAGCTGATGCTCTCCAGCAGCCCGGACGCCTTCCTCGGCCAGGCCGGCGCGCTGAACGCGGTCGGCTCCACCCAGGCCGACCTGCTGAAGACCTTCAAGGACGAGCAGGCGCAGCTCGACGCGCAGCGCAAGGAGGCCGAGTCCAAGCTCGCCGAACTGGACACCACCACCAAGGCCCTCAAGGCCGACAAGGAGGACGTCCAGGCGAAGCTGGCCAAGGCCCAGGACCTGCTCAACACGCTGACCCAGCAGGAGCGCGAGCAGCTCGCCGCCGCCGAGGCCAAGGCCGCCGACGACGCCAGGGCGAAGGCCGACGCCGCCCAGCAGTCGCAGCGGGCCTCCCGCGACACCACCCGGGTCGAGCTGAACGCCCCGGCGTCCTCCAGCTTCTCGGGCAACGCGGTCGGCGCGGCCGTCTCCAAGCTCGGCAGCTGGTACTCGTACGGCGCGGCCGGTCCGAGCACCTTCGACTGCTCCGGGCTGATGCAGTGGGCCTACAAGCAGGCCGGCGTGTCGATCCCGCGCACCTCGCAGGCGCAGGCCGGGGCCGGCACCAGCCTGGGCACCGACATCTCCAAGGCCCGCCCGGGCGACCTGATCATCTACTACGGCGACCAGCACCACGTCGGGATGTACGTCGGCAACGGGCAGATCATCCACGCCCCGCACACCGGCGCGCAGGTCCGCTACGAGTCGGCGACGGTCATGCCGATCAACCGGATCGTCCGGATCTGACGCTCCGTCGGAGCCGTCGGCCCGGTACCCCGCACGGGGTGCCGGGCCGTTTCCGTTCGGGTGTCCGATTCATGGTCAAATATTCGGTGCTGTCGGGGTTTGGACTGGATCGATCCGACTCGCTAACCTCTGCCCCCGGGCCCCCGCGAGGACGGCCGTCCGACCGCGGACGGCGGCGGAGGCCGGTCGCAGAACGGAGCCGTCGCGCGTGTCCGTGCCCCGCCGCACCCCACTGCCCGGCGTCCAGCGCCTCGCCCGGGCCCTGGCGCTCACCGCCGCCGCCACCAGCGCGCTCGGCCTGACCGTCGGCGGCGCGCACGCCGACCCCGCGCCGACCAAGGACCAGGTCAAGGCGCAGGTCGACCAGCTCTACGAGGAGGCCGAGCGGGCCTCCGAGCAGTACAACGCCGCGCTGGAGCAGCAGCGCCGGCTGCAGGCCGAGGCCGGCACCCTGCAGGACCAGGTCGCCGCCGGGCAGGACGAGCTGAACCGGCTGCGCGGCGACCTGGGCGCCGTCGCCGCCGCCCAGTACCGGGCCCAGGGCATCGACCCCGCGGTCCGGCTGATGCTGGACCAGGACCCGGCCGGCTACCTCACCGGCGCCCGCTCGCTCGAACAGGCCACCGCCCGGCAGGGCGACCGGCTGCGCGACGTGGCCGAGCGGGCGCGCCGGCTCGACGAGCGGCGGCACGAGGCCGGCGCCAAGCTCACCGAGCTCGAACAGGCCCGGCAGCGGCTGGCCGCCGCCAAGGACGACGTCCGCGAACGGCTGGCCCGGGCCCAGCGGCTGCTGAACGGCCTCGCCCCCGCCGACCGGGCCGGGATCGCGGCCGACGACGCCCGGGCCGCCCGGCAGCGCGCCACCCGCGGCACCGACCGGATCGACCTCGGCGACCAGCCGCCCTCCTCCGACCGGGCCGCCGCCGCGCTGGCCGCCGCCGTCTCGAGGATCGGCTCCCCGTACGTCTACGGATCGACCGGCCCCGGCACCTTCGACTGCTCCGGTCTGATGTACTGGTCATGGCGGCAGGCCGGAGTGACCCTGCCGCGGACCTCGCAGGAGCAGGCCTCGGCCGGCCGGCGGGTGAGCCTCGCCGAAGCCCGGCCCGGAGACCTGGTGATCTTCTTCAACGACAGGCACCACGTCGGCATGTACGCCGGCGGGGGCGTCGTCGTGCACGCGCCCCACCCCGGCGCCCGGGTCCGCTACGAGAGCGTCAGCGCGATGCCGGTCAGCTCGGTGGTGCGGATCTGAGCCTCGTCGACGAACCCCTGGTCACCGACCTGACGACGGCCGCCGGGCCGCCGCGGGCCGGTGCTCCGCTGTCCCGGCGGGCCGCCCTGCTGCTGGCCGCCGCCGGGGCCACCCAGCTGTCGCTGCCCCTGCTGCGGCCCGGCCGCCCGGCCCCCGCCGCGCCCGCCGCGGCGCCCCCCGGGCTGCGGGAGACCGCCGTCCGGCTGCTCGGGCAGCGGGCCCGGGCGGTGGCCGGGCGGGACACCGCCGCGCTGCTGGCGGTCTCCGCGGACGGCTCCGAGGAGGCCGACCGGGACCTGCTGGCCCGGACCGCCGGGCTGCGCTTCGCCGAGTACACGCTGCGGCTGACCTCCTTCGCCGAGCCGCCGGCCGACGCGGACCGGGTGCGGGTCGGCGCCGAGCTGGGCTACCGGCTGGCCGGGGTGGACGACTACCCGGCGCTGCTGGAGCGGCAGGTCGAGCTGGTGCGGGAGGCGGACGGCTGGCGGGTGGCCCGGGAGACGGCGACCGGCGCGGCCGCGCCCTGGGACCTGGGCACCGTCCGGGCCGCGGACGGCCGGCACAGCCTGGTGCTCGGCCTCGGCGAGGGGGCGGAACTGGCCGCGCTGGCCGAGCTGGCCGACCGCGCGGTGCCCGCCGTGGAGGCGGTCTGGGGCCCGTTCGCGGGCCGGCTGCTGCTCGAACTGCCGCTCACCGAGCAGCAGTTCGCCCGCCGGATGGACGTCTCCGCGGACGCCTACCAGGGCATAGCCGCGGTCACCCTGGCGGTCGGCGGCGCCCCCGTGCACACCCCCGCCGACCGGATCGTGGTCAACCCCGACGCCTACCGGCA
Source organism: Kitasatospora sp. NRRL B-11411 (assembly GCF_000721345.1). Lineage (NCBI taxonomy): Bacteria > Bacillati > Actinomycetota > Actinomycetes > Kitasatosporales > Streptomycetaceae > Kitasatospora > Kitasatospora sp. NRRL B-11411. The sequence continues at coordinate 60,070 of NZ_JOGH01000041.1, forward strand.
GCTCAGCGAGCTCGGCCGCCGGGTGGTGGTCACCCACGAGGCCACCCACGTCGCCACCCGGGCCGACACCAGGTCCTGGACGCCGCTGTGGCTCTCCGAGGGCGTCGCCGACTACACCGGCTACCGGGACACCGGGCGCACCGTCCGGCAGATCGCCCCCGAGCTGGCCAAGGACGTCCAGGCCGGCCGGATGCCCGCCGCGCTGCCCGCCGACGAGGCGTTCGCGGCCGGGGCGGCCGGCATCGCCCAGGCCTACGAGCTGGCCTGGCTGGCCTGCGACCTGATCGCCCGCCGGTACGGGCAGGACCGGCTGGTGGCGTTCTACCGCACCGTCGGGGCCTTCGGCGAGGGCGGTCTCGAACGCGCCATGAAGGCCCAACTCGGCATCGGGGTCGCGGAGTTCACCAAGGACTGGACGGCCGAGGTGGCCAAGCTCCGGAGCTGAGCGCCGCCCCCGCGTCAGGCGGCGAGCGCTCCTGTGCCGTCTTGCCCCACCGCTTGGTGGCGGCCGCCCCCGCGTCAGGCGGCGAGCGCCCGCTCCAGGCCGGCCGCGTCCAGGAACGCGGTGTGGGTGCCCGCGACGGTGCAGGTGTACGCGCCGGCCACCGCGCCGGCCCGCATGCACTCCTCCACCGGGCGGCCCGCCAGCCGCCGGTGCAGGAAGCCGGAGACGAAGGCGTCGCCCGCGCCGTTGCTGTCCACGACCGGGGCGCCCGGGTCGACGGTCGGGAAGTGCCGGGGCGCGGCGTCCTCGCGGGTGAGCAGGAAGGCGCCGTCCGCGCCCGCGGTGGCCACCACCAGCTCGGCCCGGCCCCGGGCCAGCACCGCGCGCATCGCCGCCTCCGGGCGGCCGCCGAGGCCCGCCGCGGAGAGGAACACCAGGTCCGAGCGGAGGGCGTAGTGCAGGTGGTGCTCGTTGACGCCGTCCCAGGCGTGCAGGTCGGTGGAGCTGCTGCGGCCCAGGCGCTCGATGTCCGGGTACATGTCCCGGTTGACGCCGGTGATCGACAGGTGGACGTGCGCCGAGCGCTCCAGCAGCGGCAGCCAGAACTCGCGCGGCAGCCGGGCGTCCGCCGGGTGCCGGCCGTCGTAGAAGGAGAACCGCAGGCCGTCCCGGTCGACCAGGTTGACGCTGCGCGGGGTGCCGGCCGGGGCGGGCAGGTGGCTGAAGTCCAGGCCGCGGCGGGCGTACTCGGCGAGGATCAGGGCGCCCTGCGGGTCGTCGCCGAGGAAGTCGGCGAACTTGGTGCGCAGGCCGAGCGCCAGGCAGGCCAGGGCCACGCCGTTGCCGGTGTGCGCGGGGTAGTCCAGCACCGGGAGCACGCCCACCGAGTCGCGGCCCGGGGGGACCTCCAGCCGGTCCACCCGCACGATGGTGTCCACGCCGACGCCGCCGACGATCAGGATGTCGTAGTCGATCATCCGGCGATGGTGGCAGCCCGGAAGCCACCCCTGCAAGAGTTTTCAGAAACTTGCAAGGGTGCTTCGGGGGAGTCGGAGCGCCTCCGGAGGACGGAGCCGGAGGTCAGGGGCGGTCGGCCGGGGTCAGCTCGTCCAGCAGGTCCTGCTCGTAGGCGATGCCCGGCCGCACCGGGTACTGCGGGGTGGCCTGCCCGGCCGGCAGCACCACCGTGGTCAGCGCCTCCCGGTGCCGGGTCGAGCGCCACAGCCGGTACGCCGACAGCACCGTGCACACCACCAGCAGCAGGTTGCGGGCGGTCAGCACCAGGATGCCGCTCAGCTGGCTGTGGTTCACCGCGCCGAACATCACCGGGAACTCCAGCGTGGTCAGCGCCGCCGCCACCAGCACCGGCACCGCCACCGGCCGCTGGCTGCTGCCGCGCACCGTCAGGCAGACCGCGACCAGGCCGACCACCCAGATCAGGTACTGCGGGGAGATCACCCGGCTGGTCGTGACGAAGATCAGCAGCGCGCACAGCGCCGCGTCGAAGGTGGTCGCCGCCGTCCAGCGGGCCGCCCGCAGCCGCCACACCAGCAGCCAGCCGAAGCCCAGCACCGACAGCCCGACCATCACCTTGGAGATCACCGGCACCCACGGCCCGAGGAACTCCGTCGAGCCGTAGTTCATCGTCACGGTGCCGTGCCAGGACCCCGCCAGCCGGGCGAAGTGCAGCGGCAGAGCGCCCACCGACTCGATCTCGATGCCGCGCTCCGACTGGAACTTCAGGAACTCGAACGCCCCGTTCATGCCCGCCGTCAGCAGGAAGCCCAGCGCGGCCGCGAACGCCACCGCCGAGGTCCACGCCCGCCTGGTCCGCCGGCCGCGCGGCGAACCGATCAGCGCCAGCAGCGGCCACACCTTCAGCAGCCCGCCCAGGCCCAGCAGCACCCCGCTCAGCGCCGGCCGCCGCAGCATCACCAGCAGGCCCGCGACCGCCAGCGCCGTCACGATGATGTCGTAGCGGCAGTACGCCGTCGGCCCCAGCAGCGGCACGCCCGCCACCCAGTACCAGCCGCCCAGGTAGCTGCGGCCCCGGCGGACGCCCGCGCGCATCAGCAGCGCCATCGCGGCCGCGTCCACCACCCCGCAGATCACGAAGAACGACACCAGGTACGACCAGGGCAGCAGCCCCGGCAGCAGGATCACCAGCGCCGCGCCCGGCGGGTACTGCCAGGTCACGTCGTCCAGCGGGAAGGTGCCGGTGCGCAGCACCTCGTACCAGCTGTGGTAGATCACCGAGATGTCGGAGCTGACGTCGCCGATCCGCAGCACGTTGAGCGCCATCAGGACGATCAGCGCCCGGGTCGCCACCCAGCCGGCGGCCAGCGCCCACAGCGGACGGCGGCTCGGCGCGGCACCGGCCGGGGACGACGGCGCCGACGGCTCCGCGCCACCGGACCTCTCGGCCTGGGCTGACTCCACTGCGCTCCTTCAGGTCGTCGCGTGCACGCCGGAACACCGGACGGACGGGGCCCTCACCGGAAGGACCGCCGCCGGGCCCGAACGGTTGCGGCGGCGCCACCGGCGTCACCGAACCGTGTCCGAACCGCCCGGGGCGGCGGGGCGGCCGGCGCTCCGGCCGGGCCCGGGCCGCGTTCCCGGCGAACGGGCACGGTGACCTATCGTACGGACCACTCACAGGTAGTCCGAGCACCCCCCGACCGAGCGAGCCGCGGCAATGCACAAGACCCTCATCGTCACCAACGACTTCCCGCCCAGGCCCGGCGGCATCCAGGCGTTCGTCCACAACATGGCCGTCCGGCAGCCCGCCGGGTCCGTCGTGGTGTACGCCTCCACCTGGAAGGACGGCCGGGAGGTCGCCGAGTTCGACGCCCAGCAGCCCTTCCGGGTGATCCGCGACCGGACCAGGATGATGGTCCCCACCCCGCGGGTCACCCGCCGGGCCGCGGAGATCCTCCGCGCCGAGGGCTGCACCTCGGTCTGGTTCGGCGCCGCCGCCCCGCTCGGGCTGATGGCCCCCGCGCTGCGCCGGGCCGGCGCCGGGCGGCTGCTCGGCATGACCCACGGCCACGAGGCCGCCTGGGCCCAACTGCCGCTCTCCGCACAGCTGCTGCGCCGGATCGGGGCCGGCACCGACGTGCTCACCTACCTCGGCGAGTACACCCGCTCCCGGATCGCCCGCGCGGTCGGCCCGGCCGCCGCCGCGCGGATGGTCCAACTGCCGCCCGGCGTCGACGAGTCCACCTTCCGGCCGGACTCCGGGGGCGACGCCGTCCGGGCCCGGCTCGGGCTCAGCGAGCGGCCGGTGGTGGTGTGCGTGTCGCGGCTGGTGCCGCGCAAGGGGCAGGACACCCTGATCCGGGCCCTCCCGCGGGTGCTGGCCGTCCAGCCCGACGCGGTGCTGCTGATCGTCGGCGGCGGGCCGTACCGGGCGGAGCTGGAGAAGCTCGTCGACACGGTGGGCGTCCGCTCCTCGGTGGTCTTCACCGGCGCCGTCCCCTGGGAGGAGCTCCCCGCGCACTACGGGGCCGGCGACGTCTTCGCCATGCCCTGCCGCACCCGGCGGGGCGGGCTGGACGTCGAGGGCCTCGGCATCGTCTACCTGGAGGCCTCCGCGACCGGACTGCCGGTGGTCGCCGGGGACTCGGGCGGGGCGCCGGACGCCGTCCGCGAGGGCGAGACCGGGTACGTGGTGCCGGGCGAGGGCGGCGAGGAGCTGCTGGCGCAGCGGCTGGTGCGGCTGCTCGGCGACGAGGGTCTGCGACGCGAGATGGGCGAGGCCGGGCGCAAGTGGGTGCACGAGGCCTGGCGCTGGGACATGCTCGCGGAGCGGCTGACGGGGTTGCTGTCGCCGGAGCGGTAGGGCGGGCGCGGGACGCGGGCGGGATGGTGCGAAAGCAGGGGCGCGGGGAACTGCGCGCGGCGGGAGTCGCACGTCGGTGCGGTCGCGGGATAGTGCAACACGCTGTCCTACGAGGCGATCTGGCTGTGGGTGCTCGGTTGGCCGCGCAGTTCCCCGCGCCCCTGCTTGCGCAGGGCCTGGCGCGGCAGTTCTTCCCGGCGCCCCTGATGTCGCTCGGGTGGGCCCCTAGCGGGTGTAGAGGCTCTCGATCTCGGCGGCGAAGTCCTTGAGGACGACGTTGCGCTTGAGCTTGAGGGAGGGGGTGAGGTGGCCGCCGGCCTCGGTGAAGGTGGTGGTGAGGAGGCGGAACTTCTTGACGGCCTCGGCGTGCGAGACGGCCTGGTTGCCGTCGTCGACGGCGGCCTGGACGGCGGCGAGCAGGTCGGGGTCGTCGCGGAGCTGTTCGACGGTGGCGTCGGCGGGCTTGTTGTTGAGGGCCTTCCAGCGGGGGAAGAACTCGTCGTCGACGGTGACCAGGCAGGCGATGAAGGGCTTGCGGTCGCCGACCACCATGACCTCGCCGACGATCGCGTGGGCGCGGATGCGGTCCTCGATCACGGCGGGGGCGACGTTCTTGCCGCCGGCGGTGACGATGATCTCCTTCTTGCGGCCGGTGATGGTGAGGTAGCCCTCGTCGTCGAGGGAGCCGAGGTCGCCGGTGGCGAACCAGCCGTCCTGCAGGGCGTCGGCGGTGGCGGCGGGGTTGTTCCAGTAGCCGGTGAAGATCTGCGGGCCCTTGAGCAGGACCTCGCCGTCCTCGGCGATCCGGATCGCGGAGCCGGGCAGCGGCTGGCCGACGGTGCCGATCTTGGGCTTGTCGTTGGGGTTGAAGGCGGTGGCGGCGCAGGACTCGGTGAGGCCGTAGCCCTCCAGGACGGAGAAGCCGATGCCGCGGTAGAAGTGGCCGAGCCGCTCGCCGAGCGGGGCGCCGCCGGAGATGGCGGTCTTGCAGCGGCCGCCGAGGGCGGCCCGGAGCTTGCTGTAGACCAGCTTGTCGAAGACGGCGTGGCGGATCCGCAGGCCGAGCGAGGGGCCGCCGGCGTCGAGGGCCCGGCTGTAGGCGACGGCGGTGTCGGCGGCGCGGTCGAAGATCCTGCCCTTGCCGTCGGACTGGGCCTTGGCGCGGGCGGTGTTGTAGACCTTCTCGAACACTCTGGGGACGCCGAGGATCAGGGTCGGCCGGAAGGAGCCGAGTTCCGCGGTGACGTTCTTGATGTCGGAGACGTGGCCGAGCTTGACCGGGGCGATGACGGCGGCGATCTCGGCGATCCGGCCGAGCACGTGGGCCAGCGGCAGGAAGAGCAGGACGGAGGACTCGCCGGTGCGGAACAGCTCGGGCATCCGGGCGGTGACGTTGCCCAGTTCGGCGAGGAAGTTGCCGTGGGTGAGCTGACAGCCCTTGGGGCGGCCGGTGGTGCCGGAGGTGTAGACGATGGTGGCGATCGAGTCCGGCCGGGCCAGCCGCCGGCGTTCGGCGACGACCGCGTCGTCGACGCCGGCGCCGGTCCGGGTCAGTTCGGCGATGCCGCCCCGCTCGATCTGCCAGGTGTGCTTGAGCTCCGGCAGTTCGCCGCGGACCTGCTCGACCACGGCGGCGTGCTGGTCGGTCTCGGTGACGACGGCGAGCGCGCCGGAGTCGCCGAGGATCCACTGCACCTGCTCGGCGGAGGAGGTCTCGTACACCGGGACGGTGATCGCGCCGGCGGTCCAGATCGCGAAGTCGAGCAGCGTCCACTCGTAGCGGGTGCGGGACATCACGGCGACCCGGTCGCCGGGGCCGACGCCGGTGGCGATCAGGCCCTTGGCGACGGCGTGCACCTCGGCGAGGAACTGTGCGGCGGTGAGGTCCTGCCACTGCCCGGCGGACTTGCGGCTGAGCACAGCGACGCCCGGGTGGCGCTCCGCGTTCTGGTGGACCAGGTCGGCGAGGTTGCCGTCGCTCGGGACCTGGTAGCGGGCCGGAAGGCTGAACTCGTCGAGCAAGACTGCTCCTCGTCTGCGACGCTGCGGGACGACTGGACGTTACTGCCGGGTAGGCGGGTTCGGCCAGGGGGGTCGGCCCCGGTGTTCCGATCGTCACACCGCAGGTCGGAAGTGCGGCGGGCCGATTCGCACCCTACGGCAGCGCGGAGGTGACCCGCCGGTAGGTGCCCGCGCGGGAAGCGCGCGGTCCCGCCCGCGATAGCCTCTGCTGGGCGTACAGCAGCACAGGGAGATCGCGGAGGCCGCAATGGCGGAGCACACCAGGTCGAGCATTGTCATCGACGCCACCCCGGCCGAGGTCATGGCGGTGATCGCCGACTTCGCCGCCTACCCGGAGTGGACCGGCGAGGTGAAGGAGATCGACGTCCTGGAGACCGGCCCCGACGGCCGCGCCGCCAAGGTCCGGCTGCTGCTGGACGCCGGGGCGATCCGCGACGAGCACACCCTCGCCTACACCTGGGACGGCGACCGGGTGGTCAGCTGGACGCTGGTCAGCAGCCAGATGCTGCGCTCCCTGGACGGCTCCTACGCGCTCGCCCCCGCCGGGAAGGGCACCGAGGTCACCTACCAGCTGGCCGTGGACGTCAAGATCCCGATGCTCGGCATGATCAAGCGCAAGGCCGAGAAGGTCATCATCGACCGGGCGCTGGCCGGCCTGAAGAAGCGCGTCGAGGGCTGACCCGGCTCGTGGCCACCCGCACCGTACTGGTCAGCGGCCCGGAGTCCGGCCGGATCGCCGCCGCCACCGCCCTGCACCACGCCCGGCAGGGCAGCGACACCCTGCTGCTGGCCGCCGACGACCCGCACCGCGCCGTGGACGACCTGCTCGGCGTCCGGCTCGGGCCCGAACCGGTCGACCTGGAGCGGCACCTGGCCGCCGTCCGGCTCGACGAGCAGGCCGCCTTCCGGGCCGCCCTCGACGGCTACCGCGACCGGCTCGCCCCCGCGCTCGACCTGATCGGCGCCCAGCCGCTGGACCCCGACGAGCTCGCCCCGCTGCCCGGCACCCGCGCCCTCGCCCTGCTGCGGGCGCTGCCCCGGGCCAAGGCCGAGGTGCTGGTGGTCGCCGCCCCGCCGCCCGCCGAGCTGATCGCCACCCTGGCGCTGCCCGCCCAGCTGGAGCGCTACCTGGCCCGGCTGCTGCCCGAGCAGCGGCAGGCCGCCCGGGCGCTGCGCCCGCTGCTGGCGGGCCTGGCCGGCGTCCCGATGCCCACCGACAAGCTGTTCGAGGCCCGGGCCGCCGCGTCCGCCGCGCTCGCCGAGGCGGCCGCCGCGATCACCGCGCCCGGCACCACCGTCCGCCTGGTGCTGGACGCCGCCCGCCCGGCGCCGCGCGCGCTGGCCCGGATCCGGGCCGGGCTGGCGCTGCACGGCCTCCCGCTGGACGCGGTGGTCGCGCACGGCGCGCTGCCCGCCGCCGCGACCGGCTCCGCCGACCCCTGGCTGGCCGCCGCGGCCGCCCGGCAGGACGAGCAGCTGGCCGCCGTCGCCGAGCAGGTCGGCGGGGCGCCGGTGCTGGTCGCCCGGCAGCCCGACGGCGACCTGGAGGCGCTCGCCGAGCGGCTCTACGCGGCCGGCGCGCCCCGGCCGCCCGCCCCGGCCGAGCCCCGGGTCGAGGACCGGCTGGCCGAGGAGAACCGGTTGGTCTGGCACCTGCCGCTGCCCGGCGCCGACCGGGGCGAGCTCGAACTGCTGCGCCGCGGCGACGAGTTGGTGCTCGGCGTCGGAGGTTACCGGCGGGTCCTGGCACTCCCGTCCGGTCTGCGCCGTTGCACGGTCAGCGGGGCCGGACTGGCGGACGGGGTGCTGTCGGTGCGGTTCACGCCCGATCCCGCGCTGTGGCCGCGCGGGTAGACGGGACCGGGGAAGAACGCCGGAGAAGAGAGGGAGTGGCGCGGTGAGCACGGAACAGCAGGACGCGGAGCGGCAGGAGCGGGAACGGCCGTCCGGGGCGGGGGAGTTCGCGCCGCTGGTGGAGGAGGTGCGGAGGTTCGCCACCGCACTGGGCGGCAAGGCCGTGGAGTTCGGCGGCCGGCTGCGCGAGTCGAACCCCGAGGTGTACGGCCACCTCGCCGCCGCGGGCGGTGAGCTGCTGGCCGCCTACCGGGCCGCGGTGGCCGGCCACGAGCGGAGCTGGTCCGCGCCCCAACACGCCGGGACCGAACGGGTGGACCTGGACGGGGCCGACGGGCCCTCCGACAAGTAGTTAAGGCGGTCGAATATCGTCGTCACGCTACGATGAAAACTCATTACCGAACGGTACCGTTGGTATGACTTCTGAAGGCACCATGACCAATGGGTCGGCAATTGCCTTCGAATAATGTACGCCTGGCTGTATACGTGGGTACCCCTCAGCGGGTACGGTTCCGCTGAGCGGGAACGAGTGAATAGCTGAGGGACACATGGCTCTGACCATCGGCGTGGACGTCGGCGGTACCAAGATCGCAGCAGGCGTGGTCGACGAGTCCGGCGAGATTCTGGCCAAGACCCGGGTGCCGACCCCGGCCGACCCCCAGTGGGCGGTCGACGCCATCGCCCAGGGCGTACGGGAGTTGAAGGAGCAGTTCCCCGACGTCGCGGCGGTCGGCGTCGGCGCGCCCGGGTTCGTCAACCGGGACCGCTCCACCGTCCTGATGGCGCCGAACATCGCCTGGGAGAACGAGCCCCTCAAGCAGCGGGTCGAGGAGCTCACCGGCCTGGAGACCGTCGTCGAGAACGACGCCAACTGCGCCGCCTGGGCCGAGTTCCGGTTCGGTGCCGCCGCCGAGTACGAGGACATGGTCCTGATCACCGTCGGCACCGGCATCGGCGGCGGCATCGTCCTCGACGGCCGGCTGCACCGCGGCCGGTTCGGCGTGGCCGGCGAGATCGGCCACCTCAACATGGTCCCCGACGGCCTGGAGTGCGGCTGCGGCGGCCACGGCTGCTGGGAGCAGTACGGCTCCGGCCGCGCCCTGCGCCGCTACGGCCGCGAGCGCGCCGCCGCCGACCCGATCGCCGGCAAGCGGATGCTCGACCTCAACGACGGCGTCGCCGAGACCATCCGCGGCATCCACATCACCGAGGCCGCCGAGGAGGGCGACCCGCTGGCGCTGTCCTGCTACGCGGAGCTCGCCGACTGGCTCGGCCGCGGCATGGCCGACCTCGCCGCGCTGTTCGACCCGGCCGTCTTCGTCCTCGGCGGCGGCGTCTCGGACTCCGGCAACCTGCTGCTCGACCCGGTCGCGGCGAGCTTCGAGAAGTACCTGACCGGCGGCCCGGCCCGGCCCCGCGCCCACGTGGTGCTGGCGTCGATGGGCTCGGCGTCCGGCATCGCGGGCGCGGCGGACCTGGCCCGGATCTGACGACGGGCGCCCGACCGGGGCGCGGGGAACGGCACGGGCCGGGCGGTGACGCCCGCCGCGCGCCGCTCCCCGCGCCCCGGTCGCGTGCTGCGGCACGGCCTCCCGGCCGCTGCACGCTTCCTCAACCAACCGCCGCCCCATCCCTGTTACTGTCGGTCAGGTGACGGACACTGAGGTTGCGTTGGCGTCGTCCGGGGCGGAGCCGGACGGGGCGCGCCGGGTGCGGGTGCTGAGTTACAACGTGCGGTCGCTGCGGGACGACCGGGCCGCGGTGGCCCGGGTGATCCGGGCCTGCGAACCGGACGTGGTGTGCGTGCAGGAGTCGCCCCGGTACTGGAAGACCGAGAAGGCGGCGGCCTGGCTGGCGCACCGGACCGGCCTGGTGATCCTGGCCGGCGGCGGGCGGGTGGCGGCGGGGCCGCTGCTGCTGGGCAACCTGCGGGTGGACCTGCTGGAGCTGCGGGACGTGCTGCTGCCCAAGACCCGCGGGCTGCACGCGCGCGGCTTCGCGAGCGCGCTGCTGCGGATCGGCGGAAGCCGCCCGTTCTCGGTGACCAGCTGCCACCTGAGCCTCGAACCCGCCGAGCGGCTGCGGCAGTTCGGCCTGCTGCGGGGCCAACTGCGGCCGGGCGAACCGGGAGTGATCGCCGGAGACTTCAACGAGCCGCCGGAGGGCCCGGGTTGGCGCGGCCTCGCGGCGGAACTGACCGACGCGCACGCCGCGGCGCCCTGGGGCGGGACGTACACCTCGGTGCCCGCGCAGCCCTACCAGCGGATCGACGGGGTGTTCGCCACGCCGGACGTCGAGGTGCTGGGCTGCGGGGTGCCGTACCCGCTGCCGGGCGTCACGGCGGCGGACCTGCGGGCGGCCACCGACCACCTGCCGGTGCTGGCCGCGCTGCGCGTCCCGGCCCCGGACCCGCAGCCCTAGGGACTCTCAGCCCTAGGGTCTGTCGTCAACCCCCGGGCGGGCGGCGGGCGTTCAGACGACGGCGCCGCCGTTCGGGTCCTCCGGCTCGTCCTCGTCGCGGTCCTTCATCCGGGCCACCAGGGTGCCGAAGCCGCCCAGGAAGGACAGGATGCCGACCCAGGCGGGCCAGCCGGAGACCTCGCGCCACACCACCGCGTCGAACAGCAGCAGCGCGGGGCCGCCCAGGACGGCCAGCCAGGCGAACTTGGCGGTGGTGTCGGCGGCGGGCAGCGGCGGGGGCTCCGGCGGGACGAAGTGGCCCTCGTCCGGGTCCTCGGCGGGGGTGAAGTCGCGCGGACCGTCACCCGGGCGGGGCACCGGGCGCGGGGTGAAGTCGCCCAGGCCGCCGCTGCCGGCGGCGGGCGCGGTCGGCCGGGGCCGCTCGCCGCGCTCGTGCTGGGCGCGCAGGTTCTCCACCTCGGGCCAGGCCGGGTCGGTGAGGTCGACCGGGTCGTCGAACTGGGCGACCAGCGCGGCGAAGATGGCGTCCTGTTCGGCCTGGCTGCCCGCGGCGGGGCGGCGCGGCGCCGGAGCGGGCGCGCCCCCGTCGGCCCCGGCGGCCGGGGCGGGGGAGTCGGGGGCCGCCGCCGGCTCGTCGCGGGGCAGGTCCTCGTCGTCGTTCGCCTTGCTGGTCTCGTTCACATTCGGCCTTTCAGCCCGAGTGGTTCCCGGCATCGACCGCCGCTGCCGGGGCCAGCCGCCGGACGAAGTCGAGGCTCGCCCCGAAGATCAGACCGGCGTCGTGGTCCAGCGTGGCCACGTGGAAGCTGCGCTCGAGCAGCAGCTCCGTCACATCGGTCGAGGATATCCGGGCGAGCACCAGCGCCGAGTTGCGCGGCGAGACCACGTGGTCCTGCGGACTGTGCATCAGCAGAACCGGCTGGGTCACCGCCGGCATTCCCTGCTGGACGCCCTCCCACAGCTTCGACAGTGACCAGGCGGCGTGCAGCGGCAGGCGGTCGTAGCCGACCTCGGCGGCACCGGGCAGCGCGATGTCGCCGGCCACGCCGGGGAGCGAGGGAAGCAGGTGGCGCAGCACCGGCAGGAGCACCGTCGCGGGGTTGTCGGAACGCACCGACGGGTTGACGAGCACCAGTCCGGAGATCCGGTCGCCGTGCTCGGCGGCCAGTTTCAGGGCCAGCGAGCCGCCCATCGACAGCGCGCAGACGAAGACCTGCTCGCAGTCGGCGGCGAGCTCCTCGAAGGCGGCCCCGGCGGTCGCGTACCAGTCCTCCCAGCGGGTCGGCTGGAGGTCCTGCCAGCGGGTGCCGTGGCCGGGCAGCAGCGGGACGGAGACGGTCAGGCCGGCCTCGGCGAGGTGTTCGGCCCACGGACGCATGGACTGCGGTGAACCGGTGAAACCGTGGACCAGCAGCACACCGACCGGACCGCCCGCGCGGCGGTACGGCTCGGCTCCCGGCAGCAGCGGCATGCAGGACTCCTGGAGGTGCGGGCAGGTGGGGGTAGCTCGATCGTCCCACGGGTGCGATGCGCCGTACAGGGGCCCGGCGCGGGCACCGGCGGTTCGCCGGGTGCACCGGGCGGCAGACGGGGGCATTAGGATCGTCCGGTCCGCACCACAGGAGGCCCCGGTTGTTCTACCGACTGATGAAGATGATCGTCGCGCCGCTGCTGCGGATCTTCTTCCGGCCGTGGATGGAGGGCGAGGAGAACATCCCGGACGAGGGTCCGGCCATCCTCGCCAGCAACCACCTTTCGTTTTCCGACTCGTTCTTCCTGCCGGCGCTGCTCAAGCGCCGGGTGACCTTCATCGCCAAGGCCGAGTACTTCACCACGCCCGGCATCAAGGGCCGGCTGACCGCCGCGTTCTTCAAGGGCGTCGGCCAGCTGCCGGTGGACCGCTCGGGCGCCCGCGGCGCCGGTGAGGCGGCGATCCGCAGCGGCATCGCGGTGGTCGAGCGCGGCGAGCTGTTCGGCGTCTACCCGGAGGGCACCCGCTCGCCCGACGGCAAGCTGTACCGGGGCAAGGTCGGCGGCCTGGCCCGGGTCGCGCTGGCCACCGGCGCGCCGGTGATCCCGGTGGCGATGATCGACACCGAGAAGGTGCAGCCCCCCGGCCAGGTGGTGCCCAACTTCGGCGTCCGGCCCGGCATCCGGATCGGCCGCCCGCTCGACTTCTCGCGCTACCAGGGCATGGAGAACGACCGGTTCATCCTGCGCTCGGTCACCGACGAGGTGATGTACGAGATCATGCGGCTGTCCGGCCAGGAGTACGTGGACATCTACGCGACCGCCGCCAAGCGGCAGCTCGCCGAGGAGAAGAAGGCCGCGGACGCCGACCGCAAGGCGCAGCAGAAGGCCGAGAAGGCGGAGGCCGACGCCGAGGCCAAGGCGGCCAAGGCCGAGGCGGAGGCCGGTTCGGACGGCAAGACGGCTGCGGACGGCAAGGCGGCCGCGGACGACGCGAAGGACGCCGGGGCCTGACGGCCCGTCACGAGGGGGCTCGGGGTGAGCGAGGACCACAGACCCGTCGCGGCGCCGCGGCGCCGGCCGGCCGCGCCGGCCGTGCCGGTGGCGCCCGCCGGGGTGGCGGCGGCGGTGGCGGCCGGCGGGATGTCGGTGGAGCTGCCGCTGTGGCGCGCCATGGGGTACTTCCGGGTCCTCGCGCTGGCGTACGCGGTGCTGCGGTACTTCACCGCGTACCGGGAGTTCCTGCACCCGGTGTCCGGCTGGATCTTCCTGGGCGCGCTGTCGCTGTGGACGCTGGCCTCCACCCGGGCGTTCGCCGGGCCGCAGCGGTGCACCTGGCCGGTGCTGGGCACCGACCTGGCCGCGGCCGTCACCGGCATCGTGATGAGCGGGTACATCGACACCCCGGCCCGGATCCACGCGGGCGCGCCGACCCTGCCGACCATCTGGGCGGCCGGCACCGTGCTGGGCTTCGCGGGCAAGGGCGGCTGGCGGCCCGCCGCGTTCGCCGGCGCGGTGATCGGCGCGGCCAACATCCTGGGGCACGGCGGGGTCAGCCCCGACAACCTGCACAACATCGTGCTGCTGCTGCTCGCGGGCTGCGCCATCGGCTACGTGATCGAACTGGCCCGGGCCAGCGAGGCGGTGCTCACCCGGGCGCTCCAGGTGGAGGCCGCCACCCGGGAGCGCGAGCGCCTCTCCCGGGACATCCACGACGGGGTGCTGCAGGTGCTCGCCCTGGTCCACCGCCAGCAGGGCGACGCCGCCGAGCTCGGCCGGCTGGCCGGCGAGCAGGAACGGGCGCTGCGGGCCCTGATGACCGGCGGACGGCTGCCCGAGCAGCCCGAACCGGACGGCGAGCAGGACCTGCGCCCGCTGGTCTCCCGGCACGCCGACGAGCGGATCACCGTCGCCGCGCCCGCCACGCCCGTCCTGCTGCCCGCCGCCGCCGCGGCCGAGCTGGCCGCCGCGGTGGCCGCCGCGCTGGACAACGTCCGCCGGCACGCGGGGGAGGCGGCCCGGGCCTGGATCCTGGTCGAGGACGAGCCGGACGCGGTGACGGTGTCGGTGCGCGACGACGGGCCCGGCTTCCCGGCCGGGCGGCTGGCCGAGGCGCAGCGCGACGGCCGGCTGGGGGTCGCGCAGTCGATCCGCGGCCGGATGCTGGACCTCGGCGGCAGCGCCGAGCTGTACTCGGTACCCGGCGAGGGCGTCGAGGTGGAACTGCGGTGGCCGAGGAGGGGACATGACGGCTGATCAGCCGGTGCGGGTGATGGTGGTGGACGACCACCCGATGTGGCGCGAGGGCGTGGCCCGGGACCTGGCCGAGGCCGGGTTCGCGGTGGTCGCCACCGCGGGGGACGGCGAGGAGGCGGTCCGCCGGGCCCGGGCCAGCACCCCGCAGGTGGTGGTGCTGGACCTCAACCTGCCGTCGCTGTCCGGCGCCGAGGTGTGCCGCCGGGTGGTGGAGGCCGACCCGGCGGTGCGGGTGCTGGTGCTGTCCGCGAGCGGCGAGCACGGGGACGTGCTGGAGGCGGTGAAGTCCGGCGCGACCGGCTACCTGGTGAAGTCGGCGGGCCGCGAGGAGCTGCTCGACGCGGTGCGCCGCACCGCGGTCGGCGACCCGGTGTTCACCCCCGGCCTAGCGGGCCTGGTGCTCGGCGAGTTCCGCCGCCTCGCTGGCGAGCCCGGCACCCCGGCCGAGCCCGCCGCCCCGCAGCTCACCCCGCGCGAGACCGAGGTGCTGCGGCTGGTCGCCAAGGGCCTGTCCTACCGGCAGATCGCCGACCGCCTGGTGCTCTCGCACCGCACCGTGCAGAACCACGTCCAGAACACCCTGGGCAAGCTGCAGCTGCACAACCGGGTCGAGCTGGTCCGGTACGCGATCGAGCAGGGCCTGGACGAGGAACTCGGCTGAGCCGGGCGGGAGTTCAGGCCGAGCAGCGGTCGCCGGCCGAGGTGGTGATCGGCTGGAAGGTGTCGCGGAGCTCCTTGTCGGTGAAGTCGGCCGGGGCGAAGTCGAAGTAGCGGCGCAGGCTGTTCATCCAGTCCGGGGTCTGCAGGTAGTCGTTGATCGCCTTGCGGAGCTGCTCGCAGGCCTTCTGGTGGCCCTTGGGCAGGACCATCATCAGGAACTGGGTCTTGCCGATGTGCGCGTCCCGGGCGACCCGGTAGGCGCGCCGGCCGTTGCTGCCGGAGTTGGCGGCGACGCCCTTGAGGACCAGGTAGTCGGAGAGCACGGCGTCCGCGGTGCCGTCGTCGACCCGGGCCAGGCACTGGGTGAGGTTCTCGCCGTGGACGGGCGGCAGGCCGCCGATCTCGTTCAGCTGGGCCTCGGCGGTGGTGCCGGTCGACACGCACACCCGCAGCGCCCTGAGGTCCTCGGCCTTGCCGACCGCCCGGGTATCGTCGGCCTTCAGCAGCACGCCCAGCGGGGTCTGCAGGTAGGGGCCGGCCAGGTCGTACTCCTTCTTGAGGTCGTCGCGCTCGGAGACGTCGGCGATCACCAGGTCGGCCTTGTTGTGGTTGGCCTGGCCGTCGAGCAGGGCGTCCTCCCAGTTGGCGGTGGTGACCGGCGTCGCGGTGTAGGTGAGCGGCTTCTTGCCGACCGTGATCGTGCCGGTGACCATGGTGGCCAGGTGCGGTTCGAAGCCGTCGTAGGTGCCCTTGTCGGTGAACTCGGACATGCCGGGCCGGTCGCCCTTGAAGCCGATGTTGATCCGGTCGCTGCTGAACGCGGGCTCGTCGCCGCCGCCGCAGCCGGCCGCGGCCGGGGCGAGCAGGGCGAGGACGACCGCCAGGCGGAGCGGGCGCGGGATGGGCACGGGGGTCTCCTAGCGGGTGAACCGGACGTTCTGGATCTGGACCTGCTGGGCGCAGCCGGCCATGCCGCGCAGCCACAGGTTGAGCGTCATGGTGGTGCGGCCGGGAGGGACGGCGACGGAGACCCGTTGGCCGGGAGCCTGCCAGTCGCTCTCGTCGCCCTGGTCGGTGGTGAGTCGGGCTTTCAGGTCGTGGCAGCTGCCGGTGCCGGGCGCCGGGTCGGCCAGCAGCAGCTGGGCGTCCAGCCGGGTCGCTCCCGCGGGGATGTCCACGGACGCGCTGACCTTGCCGTTCGGCTCGACCGTGGAGCGGGTCCAGATCACCTGCTGCTCCTGCAGGACGGTCGGGCCGTCCGGCAGCAGCAGCACCGTGCCCAGGCCGGCCGCGGCCAGCAGGGCCACCACCGCGGCGGCGGCCAGCACGGGCCGGGGCACCGGCCGCGGCCCCGGCCCGGGGTCCGGCTCCTTGGGCGGCTGCGGGCCGTGGTGGGACTTCTCCACCGCCGCCCGGGCGTGCTGCGCCAACTCCTGCTCCTGCTGGGCGGCGAGGTCCTCCAGCAGCAGGGTGGGGCTGCCGATCACCAGCGCGTGGGTGGCCAGTTCGACCAGCCGCCGGCCGTCCGCCCGGACCGGGGTCACCGGCGGGAAGCACAGCACGCCCGCGATCACCACCAGGTCGGCCCGCTCGCGCACGGTCAGCCCGGGGGCGCCCTGGACCCGGGCCAGGAACGCCACCCAGTCGTTGCGCAACTGCGCGCCGGTGACGCTGACCAGCCAGTCGTGCAGGTGCCCGATCGCGGCGCCGGGCTGCCCGTGCTCCTCGGCCAGGAAGCGGGCGATCCGGCGGGCGGACACCGACAGTTCGTAGTGCTGGACGTGGACGGGGTACCGGACGGTCTCGGCCAGATGCTGCTCCAGGTCCGGCAGGACGGGGGCGAGCTCGTGCCAGCCCGACAGGATGCGCTCCAGCAGCTGCCGGGTCTCCCAGGTGCAGCGGTCCATCCTCACTCCTCCGGGTCGACGGCCAGCAGGGCGGCGAGCTCGTCCAGGGCCCGGTGCGGGCCGCACAGTTCGCGGGCCCCGGCGAGCAGGGCGCGCAGCGCCCGGTCCGGGCGGCGGTGGTGCAGGCAGGCCGCGGCGACGGCGCGCAGGTGCACGGCGGCGTGCGCGTGGTACGGCACCCGGATCTCCTCGCCGGGGCCGAGCCGCTCGCCGACCGCCTGGACCAGCTCCAGCCGGGCCGCCGGGTCCTGGAACAGCGCGGGGGCGCCGAGCAGCCGGGCCACCTGGCCGGCCGTCACCGCCGCCAGGGGCGCGGGGGCGGGGGCGGGGGCCAGTTCCGGGGGCAGCAGCGGGAGCAGCGCGGAGAGCGGGGTGAGCCAGCCGCCGGCCGGGCCGCCGCCGTCCGCGGTGGCCTTGACCACGCCGACCACCCGGCCCTGCCGGTCGACCGCCATGCTGCCGCTCAACCCGCGCTGGATCCAGCCCTGTTGGACCCGCAGCCCGAGTCCGGACGGCCCGGCGACGGCCAGCAGCGCCGACTCCGGGCCGACCTCGCCGGTCACCGGGTTGACCGCGAAGCCGTGCACCAGGACGGCGGAGTCGCCCGCCGGGTCGGCGCCGCCCAGCGGCACCGCCGGGGCGCCGGCCAGCCCGGGCGCGGTGAGCAGGGCGAGGTCCGGCTCCGGGTAGGCGGCGCCGGGCCCGGGCTCGGGCGGGAACAGCCGGACGGCGCGCACCGGGTGGGCCGACCCGCCCTGCCGGGCGGTGAGTTCCGGGCGGCCGTGCACCACGTGCGCGCAGCTGACCAGCAGGCCCGCGCCGAGGTGGAAGCCGCTGCCGAGGAAGGTCCCGGCCGGGTCGGTGAGCCGGACCGCCGCGGCGGGCGCGGTGGACGGGCTCACTCGGCG
Organism: Kitasatospora sp. NRRL B-11411; assembly: GCF_000721345.1. Classification (NCBI taxonomy): domain Bacteria; kingdom Bacillati; phylum Actinomycetota; class Actinomycetes; order Kitasatosporales; family Streptomycetaceae; genus Kitasatospora; species Kitasatospora sp. NRRL B-11411. The sequence continues at coordinate 77,854 of NZ_JOGH01000041.1, forward strand.
GGGCGGTCGTCCGGCCGCTTCCAGCTCAGCCGGACCACCAGGCTGGCCTCGCCGCTGGCCTCGGCCAGGACGCCGATCAGCCGGCCGGACTTCATCCCCAGGGTGAGGCCGAACTCCACCTCGAAGCCGTCCGGGTCGCCCGCCTCCCGGGCCGTCTCGCGGGCCCACCGCCCGACCGAGCGCACCGTGCGCCGGACTTCGCCGAGGCTGTGCGCGACGGTGGCGGAGACCGCGCCGGCGTCTCCCGCGGCGCGTTCGGAGCCCGGTCGGACGGCGGCGTGCAGGACGCTGCCGTCGTCCATGGTGATCTCGACGGTGCCGGGCACGGACGAGTACGTCATGTATCCCCCAACTCATGACTGTGCGGCAGGACATGAATACCAGTCAGGTTCGGCGAGATCCATACCTTTCCGGAACCGGCGGGATCATGCGTCGGTCGGTCGGTCTCAGCCGCCGACGGCCGCGGCGGTGCGCAGCAGGTCGGCGACGATCCGCACCCCCTCCCGGGTGAGCACCGACTCGGGGTGGAACTGCAGCCCGGCGAAGCCCGGCCCGCGCAGCGCGTGCACGTCGCCGGTGCGGGCGTCCCGGGCGAGTTCGACGCCCTCGGCGGCCAGCCGGGCGGCGGCCTGGTCGTCGCAGCGGGCGGTGAAGGTGTTGTAGAAGCCGACGGTGCGGCGGGTGCCGAACAGGTCGATGCTCTCCTGGGCGCCCTGGTAGGGGACGGCCTTGCGGGCCAGCGGCAGGCCGAGCTGCGCGGCGAGCAGCTGGTGGCTGAGGCAGACCGCGAGCAGCGGCGCGGTGCGCGCCCCGGTGCGGGCGGCGGCCAGCGCGTCGGCGACGATCGGGCGCAGCAGCGCCATCTTCGGGTCGGCCGGGTCGGCCGGGTCGCCGGGGCCGGGACCGAGCACCAGCGGGCCGGGGTGGGCGGCGGCCCGCTCGCGCAGGCCGGGGGTGTCGTGGCGGAGCACGGTGACGGTGTGGCCGAGCGAGCGCAGCAGGTGGGCGAGCATCGCGGTGAAGGTGTCCTCGCCGTCGACGATCAGGGTATCGGCGCCGGGCAGCGGCGCGGCGGGCTGCTGCATCCGCAGCCAGAACGGGGCCAGGCCGGCCCGGCGGGCGTCGAGCGCGGCCTGCACCCGGTGGTCCTCGCCGAGCCGGGGCCGGGCGGCGCTCTGCCGGGCGGAGCGGGCCGGGCGGGCGCCGATCGCGGAGAGCACGCCGGCGGCCTTGGCGTGCGTCTCGGCGACCTCGGAGTGCGGGTCGGAGTGCCGGACCAGGGTGGCGCCGACCCGGACGACCAGCGAGCCGTCGGCGGGGTCGATGTCGGCGGCCCGGATGCAGATCGGCGAGTCCAGTTGCTGGCCGCCGCTGGCGGAGCGGCCGATCAGGGCGAGCGCGCCGGAGTAGTAGCCGCGGCCGCCGCGCTCGTAGCGGTCGATGACCCGGGTGGCGTTCTGCACGGGGCTGCCGGTGACGGTGGCGGCGAACATGGTCTCCCGCAGCACCTCGCGGACGTCCAGCGAGGTGCGGCCGCGCAGCTCGTACTCGGTGTGCGCGAGGTGCGACATCTCCTTCAGCCGGGGGCCGAGCACCTGCCCGCCGAGGTCGCCGACCGCGCACATCATCTTCAGCTCCTCGTCGACCACCATGGTGAGCTCCTCCAACTCCTTGGGGTCGTGCAGGAATTCGAGCAGCGACTCGGCGGTCGGGCCGGCGGCCGGATAGCGGTAGGTGCCGGAGATCGGGTTCATCACCACGGTGCCCCCGGACTGCCGGACGTGGACCTCGGGGGAGGCGCCGACCAGCACCCGGTCGCCGGTGTGCACCAGGAAGGTCCAGTACGCGCCGCGCTCGTGCTCCAGCAGGCGGCGGAACAGGGTGAGCGCGGTGGCGGTGGAGTACCCGGCCAGCTCGGCCCGGAAGTCGCGCCGGATCACGAAGTTGGCGCCCTCGCCGCGCCCGATCTCGTCGGCGATCACCCGGCGGACGATCTCCGCGTACTCCTCGTCGTCGATGTCGAACTCCCCGCCGCGCAGCCGAACCGGCGCGTCGGGCAGCGCGGCCAGCACCCCGGCCAGCGGCAGCGCGTACTGCTCCTCGACGGACAGCGCCCGCAGCGGGGTGCCGTCCTGCCGGGCCGCGAAGCCGCGTTCGCGGATCTGCGCGTACGGGACGAGGGCCAGCAGGTCGTGCCGGGGGCCGCCGGCCGGGACGCCGGCCGGGACGGGCAGGTCGGCCAGCGCCGCGTGGTCGGAGACCTCGCCGATCAGCAGCTCGACGGTGTCGGGGGCCAGCCGGGGGGCGCGGCGGTGCAGCAGGGCGAAGGCCGGGGCGCCGGGGGCGGTGAGCCGGGCGAGCAGGTCGGCGGTGGTGGTGGTCACGACTGCGGTGTTCCTTCCGGGAGGTTGCTGCGGGGTTCCGCCGCCTCCGGGAGGCCGTGACGCTGCACACACACGTCGACGGCCGCCCCGGAGGGCGGCCGTCGTTCGTCGCTAGGGACGCGCGATCCGTGGGCCGCCCAACGGGCTGGCCCACCACCAGGAGAAGGTGTGCGTCGCGGTCACGGAGCCGACCTTAGCCCACCGGCGGGCGGCGGCGGGAGGGATCGGCCGGATGTCCACGAGCTGTCTCACCCACCGGGCGGCATCCCCAATCCGGTTGTGCCAACCCGTAGCCTTGCCCTGTGACCGTGACTAACCACTCCTGGCAGTCCCTGCCCGCGGCGCAGCAGCCTGAATGGCCGGACCAAGAGGCTCTGCGCAAGACCCTTGCCGAGCTCGCCTCCTATCCGCCCCTCGTCTTCGCCGGCGAGTGCGACCAGCTGCGCGCCCGGCTCGCGGCCGTCGCGCGTGGTGAGGCGTTCCTGCTCCAGGGCGGCGACTGCGCCGAGGCGTTCGACGCCGTGTCGGCCGACCACATCCGCAACAAGCTGAAGACCCTGCTGCAGATGGCGGCGGTGCTCACCTACGCGGCGTCCGTGCCGGTGGTGAAGGTCGGCCGGATCGCCGGCCAGTACTCCAAGCCCCGCTCGAAGAGCACCGAGACCCGCGACGGCGTCACCCTGCCGACCTACCGCGGCGACTCGGTGAACGGCTTCGAGTTCACCGCCGAGGCCCGGATCCCGGACCCGGAGCGCCTGAAGCGGATGTACAACGCCTCCGCGGCGACGCTCAACCTGGTGCGCGCCTTCACCACCGGCGGCTACGCCGACCTGCGCCAGGTGCACGCCTGGAACCAGGACTTCGTGCGCAACTCCCCGGCGGGGCAGCGCTACGAGCAGCTGGCCCGGGAGATCGACCAGGCGCTGGCCTTCATGAACGCCTGCGGGGTGGCCCCGGAGGAGTTCAAGACGGTCGAGTTCTTCTCCTCGCACGAGGCGCTGATCCTGGACTACGAGACGGCGCTGACCCGCACCGACTCGCGCACCGGCGAGCTGTACGACGTCTCCGGCCACATGGTGTGGATCGGCGAGCGCACCCGGCAGCTGGACCACGCGCACATCGAGTTCGCGTCCAAGATCCGCAACCCGATCGGCGTCAAGCTCGGCCCGACCACCACGGTGGACGACGCGCTGACCCTGATCGACCGGCTCGACCCGGAGCGCGAGCCCGGCCGCCTCACCTTCATCACCCGGATGGGCGCGGGCAAGATCCGCGACCACCTGCCCACCCTGGTGGAGAAGGTCACCGCGTCCGGCGCCCAGGTCGTGTGGATCACCGACCCGATGCACGGCAACACCTACGAGGCCTCCAGCGGCCACAAGACCCGCAAGTTCGACGACGTGCTGGACGAGGTCCGGGGCTTCTTCGAGGTGCACCGCGCGCTCGGCACCCACCCGGGCGGCATCCACGTCGAGCTGACCGGCGACGACGTCACCGAGTGCGTCGGCGGCGGCGACGAGGTGCTGGTCGACGACCTGCACCAGCGCTACGAGACGGCCTGCGACCCGCGGCTCAACCGCAGCCAGTCGCTGGACCTGGCGTTCCTGGTCGCCGAGATGTACCGCGGCCAGTGAGGCCGTAGCGGCAGATGTGACGAAGGCCCCTCCGTTTCCGGGCGATCCGGTGCGGAGGGGCCTTCTTCGTACCCGGAGCGCCAGGTAAGGTAAGGCTCAGTACACCGCACCGAACGTGGAAGGGGCCGCACATGTACGTGTGCATGTGCCATGCGGTCACCGAGGCCCAGGTCAAGCAGAAGATCGACGAGGGGGCCAGCACCCCGCGCCAGATAGCCCAGGGCTGCCGGGCCGGCACCGACTGCGGTTCCTGCGTGCGGCGCATCCAGGCGCTGCTCGGCGAGCACGGCGCCCGCCCCTGCCCCACCGCCCGGCTGGCCGAGCGCCTCGGCCTGGCCGACCCGGGAGCCGCCCCGGAGGGCGCCCCCAGGGCCGCCTGACGCAGCCCTCGGCTCGGCTGCTCCCGCTCGGCTGCTCCCGGCTCAGCTGCTCTCGGGCTGCTCGATCAGCTGCGCGATGTAGAGCGCCTCGCCGAGCTTGTCCAGCAGCTCCAGTTGGGTGTCCAGGTAGTCGATGTGGTGCTCCTCGTCGGCGAGGATCGACTCGAAGATGTTCGCCGAGGTGACGTCGTTCTTGGCGCGCATCACCACGATCCCGCGGCGCAGCCGGTCGATCGCCTCGACCTCGACCTGTCGGTCGGCCTCGAACATCTCCTTGACGGTCTGCCCGATCCGGACGTGGAACAGCCGCTGGTAGTTCGGCAGGCCGTCCAGGAAGAGGATCCGGTCGGTCAGCACCTCGGCGTGCTTCATCTCGTCGAAGGACTCGTGCCGGGTGTACTTGGCGAGCTTGGTCCAGCCGAAGTTCTCCTGCATCTTCGCGTGCAGGAAGTACTGGTTGATGGCGGTGAGTTCGGCGGTCAACTGCTCGTTGAGGAACTCGATGACCTCGGGGTCGCCCTGCATGGCCTGCCTTCCTGTGCGCATTCCGGTCGCTGTCCGGATGCCCCGCATCGTGGCAGTTGAACGGGTGCGCTTCCAGTAAGTTCACGCTTACAGACGCGGTCGCGGGCGGTATTTCCGCCCGCTTCGCACCGCTCTGACCTGCGGTGATGTCGGATCGATTAGGCCGTTCGGCGGTATCTGGCCCGAACGCGCGCGCGGATTCGGGGTGCGGTGCCCCCCTCCGGCGGTCGGATTTCCGCCGGGGGCGTGCGGCGAGGGCGCGCGCGATTCGCCGTCCGCCGTCTGTCACCATGGAGGCATGGGTCAGCACCGATCGGAACCGCAGCCGCCGACTGACCCGAGGCTCCCCCCGGGGCAGCGCCCGCAGCGCGGCTGGCCGGTCCTGCACTACGGGCCGGTGCCCCGGTTCAAGCCGGAGAGCTGGGACTTCCAGGTGTTCGGGGCCACCGCCGACGCGGAGAAGGCCAGTTGGGACTTCACCGCCTTCCACGCGCTGCCCAAGACCACCGTCCGCGGCGACTTCCACTGCGTCACCAAGTTCTCGATGCTCGGCAACGAGTGGACCGGCGTCGCCGCGCGGACCGTGCTCGACCTCGTCCCGCCCGACCCGGCCGTCACCCACGTGATGGTCTGGGCCGAGTACGGCTACAGCGCCAACCTGCGGCTCGCCGACTTCGCCGACCCGGCCACCGTCTTCGCCACCCACCACGACGGCCGCCCGCTCACCCTCGAACACGGCTTCCCGGTCCGCCTGGTGGTGCCCCACCTGTACGCCTGGAAGGGCCCCAAGTGGGTGCGCGCCGTCGAGTACATGCGGGCCGACCGGCGCGGCTTCTGGGAGGAGCGCGGCTACCACAACCTGGCCGACCCGTGGCGCGAGCAGCGCTACTCCTACCAGGAGCAGCCCGGGGACGGCCCGCTGCGCTGAGGCCGACCGGACCGGAACGGCTGCGCTCGGAACGGCTGTGCCCCGCAGGGGCTAGAACAGGCTGACGGTGATCGTCACGGTGCTGCCCTGCCGGGCCGGGGTGCCCGCCTGCGGGGACTGGCCGGTGACCTTGCCGATCGGGATCAGCCCGGCGACCTGCGGCACGAACCCGGCGTCCTGGATCGCCTTGCTCGCGTCCTCCTTGCTCATCCCGCCGACGTCCGGCACCGGGTGCATGCCCTGCGAGACGGTCAGCGCCACCGGTGAGTTCGGCGACAGGGCGGCGCCCGCCGCCGGCTCGGTGGAGATCACCGAGCCCTTCGGCACGGTGTCGCTGAACTCCTCGGTGGTCCCGCCCGCCACCAGCCGGGCCCCGCCCAGCGCCTTGGTGGCGTCCGCCAGCGGACGGCCCGCCAGGTCCGGGACCTGGACCCGCTCCGGGCCGCGCGAGAGCACCACCTTCACCGGGTCGCTCTTGCGGACCCGGACGCCCACCCCCGGGTCGGTGGAGATCACCCGGCCGGCCTGCACCGACTCGCTGAACTGCTCGCTGAACGCCCCGTGCAGGCCCTGCCCGTCCAGCGTCGCCGACGCCTGCTCCCGGCTCTGCCCCAGCACGCTCGGCACCGTCGCGTACACCGCGCTGGACAGCGCGTACGTCACCCCGCCGACCAGCAGCAGCAGCGCCACCAGCACCGCCGACCAGACCACCGGCCGGCGGCCGGGGCCCCGGCCGCGGGCCCGGTCCGGGCGGCCGCGCGGCGGGTCGTCGTTCACCACCGGGCGCACCGGCGGCAGCAGCTCCGGCGGGACCTCCAGCACGCTGGTGCGCTCCAGCGCCGGGACCTTCTCGATCACCGCGGTGGCCTCGCCCGGGCCGTAGCGCGGGGTGGGCCGGGTCGAGGCGGGCGGCTCGGCGTCCAGCTGCGCGGCGGGCAGCGAGCGGCGGGCCCGCTGCACCGAGGCCAGCAGCTCCACCGCGTCCCACGGGCGGGCCTGCGGGTCGCGGGCGGTCGCGGCGGCCACTATCGCGTCCAGCTCCGGGCCCACCGCGGGGGCGGTCCGGGACGGCGGCGGGACGTCCTCGTGCAGGTGCCGGTACATCACCTGGGCGGCGTTCTCCCCGGTGTGCGGCTTGCCGCCGGTCAGCATCTCGTACAGCAGGATGCCCGTCGCGTAGACGTCCACCCGCTGGTCGGTGGGCTCCTGGCGGATCTGCTCCGGCGCCAGGTAGGAGACGGTGCCCAGCAGCTGCCCGGTCTCGGTGGTCGAGGCGGCCGTCGAGTCGGCGCCCGCCAGCACCCGGACCAGGCCGAAGTCGGCGACCTTCACCATGCCGGTGTCGGTGATCAGCACGTTCTCCGGCTTGACGTCCCGGTGTACCAGCCCGGCCCGGTGCGCCGCGCCGAGCGCCGCCAGCACCGGCTCCAGCACGTCCAGCGCGGCCCGCACCGACAGCGCGCCGCGGTCGCGCAGCACGTCGCGCAGGTTGCGGCCGGGGACGTACTCCATCGCCATGAACACCGCCCGCGGGTCGGCGCCCTGGTCCAGCACGTTCACCACGTTCGGGTGCGCGAGCCGGGCCACCGCCTTCGCCTCCCGGATGAAGCGGGCCGTGAACTCGCCGTCCCCCGCCAGCGAGGGGTGCATCACCTTCAGCGCCACGGTGCGGTCCAGCCGGGTGTCGGTGCCCCGGTAGACGGTCGACATGCCGCCCACCGCGATCCGCTGCTCGACCCGGTAGCGGCCGTCGAGCAGCACGCCGTGCAGGGGGTCGTCGAGGGTCATGTCCACCTGAGGAGTCTAGGGGTTCGGTATCGGGACGGGCCTGTCGGCGGGGCGGCGCAGCGCGAACAGCACCAGCAGCAGGGCGGCCAGCAGCAGGTGCGCGGCCAGGGCGCCGATCCCGGCCCGCAGCAGCCGCACCGAGGGCGGCGAGCCCGACGGCGCGGTGCCCGCACCGATCCCGGCGCCGATCAGCACCGGGACCATCAGCACCAGGACCAGTCCCGCCGCCCGGGTGCCCAGGGACTGGGACAGCGCCCAGCCGTCGAGCAGCACCACCGGGCCGCAGGCCAGCACCGCGCCCAGCACGTCCGCCTCGCGGCCGTCCGCCCCCACCATGAGATCCCCCCCCCGGTTCCCGTACGGTGCTGCCATGCTGGCAGCCTGCCCGCGGTCCGGGCACGGCCGCCGGGCGAACCGTTCCCGAACCGGGACACGCGGCGGCCGGGGGCGTCAGAACGCGGGGCGCTCGCGGGTGTCGGCCAGGCCCGCGGTGGGGGAGGACGCCTCGGCGTAGTAGCGGCGCGGGATCCGGCCCGCGCGGTGGGCCAGCCGGCCCGCCTCGACGGCCTTGCGCATCGCCTCCGCCATCAGCACCGGCTCCTGGGCGCGGGTCACCGCGGAGGCCAGCATGACGGCGGAGCAGCCGAGTTCCATCGCCAGCGCGACGTCGCTGGCGGTGCCCGCGCCCGCGTCCAGCACCACCGGGACGTTCGCCGCCTCGACGATCAGCTGGAAGTTGTGCGGGTTGCGGATGCCCAGGCCGGAGCCGATCGGCGAGCCCAGCGGCATGATCGCCGCGCAGCCGACGTCCTCCAGCTTGCGGGCCAGCACCGGGTCGTCGTTGGTGTACGGCAGCACGGTGAAGCCGTCGTCGACCAGCGTCTCGGCGGCGTCCAGCAGTTCGATCGGGTCGGGCAGCAGGGTCCGCTCGTCGGCGATCACCTCCAGCTTCACCCAGTCGGTGCCGAGCGCCTCGCGGGCCAGCCGGGCGGTCAGCACCGCCTCGCCCGCGGTGTAGCAGCCCGCGGTGTTGGGCAGCACCCGGATGCCGTTGCGGGCCAGCACCTCCAGGACCGAGCCCTGGGTGGCGGTGTCGACCCGGCGCATCGCCACCGTGGTCAGCTCGGTGCCGGAGACCCGCAGCGCCTGCTCCAGCACCTCCAGGCTGGGGGCGCCGCCGGTGCCCATGATCAGGCGGGAGTCGAAGGTGGTCCCGCCGATGACGAGTGCGTCGTCCGCCATGGTTCAGCCTCCCTGGACGGCGGTGAGGATCTCGACCCGGTCGCCCTCGCCGAGGGTGGTGGCGGGCCACGAACTGCGGGGCACCACGGCCTCGTTGACGGCGGCGGCGACGCCGGTGTTGGCGGCCGACACCTCGGCGACCACCACGTCCAGCGTGGTGGTGGCGGGCAGGGTGCGCGGCTCGCCGTTGACGGTCAGGGCGACGGTGTTCATGCGGGGACCTTCGGGGCGAAGCGGTCAGGGGTGAAGTCGGCTGCCAGGGCGGGCAGTTCGCCGGTGGCCAGGTAGTCGGCGAGCAGGTCGGCGGTGACCGGGGTGAGCAGCACGCCGTTGCGGTAGTGCCCGGTGGCGGCGGCCAGCCCGGCCAGCGCGGTCGGGCCCAGCACCGGAGCGTTGTCGGGGGAGCCCGGACGCAGGCCCGCGCAGGTCTCCACCAACGGCAACTCGGTGATGCCGGGCACCAGTTCGTGCGCGTCCCGGAGCAGCTCGTAGACGCCGCCCGCGGTGACGGTGGTGTCGTGGCCCAGCTCCTCGGTGGTCGCGCCGACCACCAGCTCGCCGTCGGCCCGCGGCACCAGGTACAGGTGCTGCCCGCGCACCACCGCCCGCACGTTCCGGGACAGGAACGGCCCGTGCGCGGTGGGCATCCGCAGCCGCAGCACCTGCCCCTTGACCGGGCGGATCGCCGGCAGCACCCCGTCCGGCAGGCCCGGCAGCAGGTGGCTGCGCGAACCGGCGGCCAGCACCGTGCGCCCCGCCGCCAGCCGCTCGCCGGTCGACAGCCGCACGCCGACGGCCCGGCCGTCCGCCACCAGCAGCTCGGCGGCCTCCGCCCGGTGGAAGGCCACGCCCGCCAGCGCGCAGGCGGCGACCAGCGCGGCGGCCAGCCGGCGCCCGTCCACCTGGTGGTCGTCGGCGACGTGCAGCCCGCCGCGCACGCCCGGCGCCAGCATCGGCTCCAGCCGGCGGCACTCGCGGCCGGTCAGCCACTCCGAGGCCAGGCCCAACCGGCCGTGGAAGGCGTGCAGTTCGCGCAGCTCCGCGCGGTCGTCGGAGTCCAGCGCCACCGCCAGCGTGCCGGTGGCCCGGTAGCCGGTGTCCAGCCCGGTCAGTTCGGTCAGTTCGGCGGCGAACGCGGCGTACCGCTCGTTCGACGCCATCCCCAGCCGCAGCAACGGCTCCTCGCCGTACTGCAGTTCGGTGACGGGGGCGAGCATGCCCGCGGCGACCTGCGCCGCACCGCCACCCGGGTGCGGGTCGACCACCGCGACGGACAGGCCGCGCTGCGCGGTGCGCCAGGCCACGCCGAGACCGATGATGCCGCCGCCGACCACCAGCACGTCAGGCGCGTCGGAAGGTGCCACAGCCGCTGATTCTCCCTTCGCCGGCATGACCCGGATCAGGTTCGGACGGTCGCGGGCCGCCACAGCCCGCCTCTCAGCCCGGTGCACCGGGCTCCCGTGAGGTAAGTACCCCCACCTTAGACCGACCGCCAAATGGAGGGCGGCGTCGCGGGCCGATGGCTGTCGCCCGGACGGCTTCTCCTCAGTCGCCGTGGCTCCGCCACGGCTCCCTCGTCGGCACCGCCCGGACTCGGGGTGGACGCCGTGGTGGCTGAGCTGAAGGCAACGGACCGGGTCGTCGTGGTCGGCGCGGGCATGGCGGGCGCCCAGACCGCCCTCAACCTGCGGCAGGGCGGCTGGAACGGCCCGCTCGCCCTGGTCGGCGCGGAACTCCACCTCCCCTACGACCGCCCCCCGCTCTCCAAGGACGTGCTGCTCGGCAAGACCGACGCCACCGCCTTCGAGATCGACTGGCACGGCCTCGGCGTCGACCTGCTCACCGGCCGCCGCGCCACCGGCCTGGCCGACGGCGTCCTGCACACCGACCGCGGCGAACTCCCGTACGACGCCCTGGTGATCGCCACCGGCGCCGCACCCCGCACCCTCCCCGGCCTGCCCGGCGCCCGGACCCTGCGCACCGTCGACGACGCCCACGCGCTGCGCGCCGCCCTCACCCCCGGCCGCCGGATCGTGCTGGTCGGCGCCGGCTGGATCGGCGCCGAGACCGCCACCGTCGCCCGCCACCTCGGCTGCGAGGTCACCGTCGTCGAAGCCGCCGCCACCCCGCTGGCCGGCGCCCTGCCCGCCGAACTCGGCGCCCTGATGGCCGACTGGTACGCCGACGCCGGCGTCGACCTGCGCTGCGGCGCCGCCGTCGCCGGAGCCGCCGACGGCGGGGTGCTGCTCGCCGACGGCACCCACCTGCCCGCCGACGAGGTCCTGGTCGGCATCGGCGCCGCCCCCGCCACCGACTGGCTGCGCGGCGGCCCGCTCGCCCCCGACCCCGACGGCACGATCCCGGTCGACGACCGGCTGCGCACCGCCCTGCCCGGCGTCCTCGCGGCCGGCGACTGCGCCTCCTACCCCTCCGTCCGCTCCGGCACCCGGCTCGCCGTCCAGCACTGGGACCACGCCCTGCACTCCGGCGCCGCCGCCGCGGCCTCGCTGCTCGGCACCCTGGACGCCCCCTACGACCCCGTCCCCTACTTCTGGTCCGAGCAGTTCGGCCGCATGGTCCAGTACGCCGGCCGGCACGCCGGGGCCGACCACCTGCTGTGGCGCGGCTCCCCGTCCGACCCCGACTGGACGGTGCTCTGGCTGCGCGAGGGCGCACTCGTCGCGCTGCTCGCCGTCGACCGGCCGCGCGACCTGGCCCAGGGCCGCCGCCTGATCGAACGCGGCGGCGCGCTCGACCCGGCCCGGGCCGCCGACCCGGCCGTCCAGTTGAAGGCGGCGGCCCGGTAGCGCCTAGGCTGGGGGAGTGAGCGAGATTGATCCCAAGATTGACGCCCTGGTCCCCGCGTGGCTGTACCTGCCCGACATCTCGGAGCGGTGGGGCGTGGTGATCACCGAGGTCCGCGCCATGGTGAAGAACCGCACCCTGCTGGCCGTCCGCCGCGGCCCCAACAACTCCCTGCAGGTCCCCGCCGACTTCATCGAGGACGACGGCCTGGTCAAGCACCTGGCCGGCACCCTCACCGTGCTGCGCGACTGCGGCTTCTCCGACCAGGAGATCCTCGAGTGGATGTTCACCGAGGACGACTCCCTGCCCGGCAGCCCGATCCAGGCCCTGCGCGAGAACCGCGGCACCGAGGTCAAGCGCCGCGCCCAGGCCATGGCCCTGTGACCGCCGCACCCACCGCCCGGCAGCGCCTGGCCGACGCCCGGCTCTACCTCTGCACCGACGCCCGCCGCGAACAGGGCGACCTGCCCGAGTTCCTGGACGCGGTGCTCAGCGGCGGCGTCGACATCGTCCAGCTCCGCGACAAGGGCCTGGAGGCCAAGCAGGAGCTGGAGCACCTGGAGGTCTTCGCCGACGCCGCCCGGCGCCACGGCAAGCTGCTCGCCGTCAACGACCGCGCCGACGTCGCGTACGGCGCCCGCCCCGACGTGCTGCACCTCGGCCAGGACGACCTGCCGGTCGCCGTCGCCCGCCGCATCCTCGGCGAGGACGTGCTGATCGGCCGCTCCTGCCACAGCGAGACCGAGGTCGACACCGCGCTCACCGAACCCGGCGTCGACTACTTCTGCACCGGCCCGGTCTGGCCCACCCCCACCAAGCCCGGCCGCCACGCGCCCGGCCTCGACCTGGTCCGCCACGCCGCCGCCCGCCGCCCCGACCGCCCCTGGTTCGCCATCGGCGGCATCGACGCCGGCAACCTCGACCAGGTCCTGGCCGCCGGCGCCACCCGCATCGTCGTCGTCCGCGCCCTCACCGCCGCCGAAGACCCCCGCGCCGCCGCAACCGCCCTGGCGGCCCGCCTCCGCTGACGCCGCGTCCCGAGCCCCGTCAGGGGCGCGGGGAACTGCGCGAGGCGGAAGGGCAGTCAGGGGAAGATCCGGTCCAAGAGGAAAGCCCCGCCCCCGGTCGGGAACCGCGGAGCGGAAGGGCCACCGGCGGAAGATCCGGCCGACCACGGGAAGATCCGACACGGGAAGATCCGGCCCCGGGCGGGAACCGGGCGGGGCCGGGCGGTACTCCGTGCAGGCATGGATCAGACCCTGTCCGCCGCCCGTCGCGCCCGCCGGGTGGCGCTCCTCGTTCCGGCGCTGCTCGGCGCCGCCGCCGTCGCGTTCCTCGCCCAGCGGCCGCTCGGTGACCACGCCGGGTGGAACGGCTGGGTGGGGACGGTCAACGGGATCGTGTTCCTGGCGGCGGCCGCGCTGCCGGTGGCGGTGCTGGCGGTGTGGGCGCTGGCCCGTCGCCGCCGGGCGGCCGGAGTGGCGGCGGGGTGGGCGCGGCGTTCGGCGCTGGCCGAGGTCGGCATGGTCTACGGGACGGTGCCGTGGGTGTGGATGATCCTGCTGCCGGGCGTCGACCCGGGCGGTCCGCGCCGCCGGGTGAACCTGGTGCCGCTGCACGACATCGCGGAGATCGTCGGCGCCGGGCCGCCGGCGACCGCGGTGGCGCAGATCGTCGGCAACATGCTGGTGTTCGCGGCGTTCGGGTTCCTGGCGCCGCTGCGGTTCGCGGCGCTGGCCTCGGCGTGGCGGGTGCTGGCGCTGGGGGCGGCGGGTTCGGTGCTGGTGGAGACGGCCCAGTACGTGCTGCGGCTGGACCGGGTCTCCTCGGTGGACGACGTGCTGCTGAACGCGGTCGGGGCGGCGCTGGCGGCGCTGGCCTCGCGCCGCTGGTGGCGGCGCCGGGCGTCCTGACGGTCCGTCAGTACTTGCGGACGGTGGCGGCGTCGGCCAGCGCCCGGAGCACTTCGCGGGTCGGGCCGTCGGCGATCGGGGCGGCGTCGAGGGCGGTCAGGGCCTCGGCGAGCAGGGCGTCGATCCGGGCCTCGACGAGTTCGGGGGCGCCGCTGCGGGTGATCAGGTCGCGCAGGGCGGCGATCTCGCCGGCATCCAGGCCGGGGGCGCCGAGCCGGGCGTCCAGGCGGGCGGCGTCGGCCGGGCACAGGCCGCGCATGGCGTGGGCGACGAGCAGGGTGCGCTTGCCCTCGCGCAGGTCGTCGCCGGCGGGCTTGCCGGTGACGGCGGGGTCGCCGAAGACGCCGAGCAGGTCGTCGCGGAGCTGGAACGCCTCGCCGAGCGGCAGGCCGAAGCAGCCGAGGGCGTCGACCAGGTCGGGTCCGGCGCCGGCCAGCAGCGCGCCGACCTGGAGCGGGCGTTCGATGGTGTACTTCGCGGACTTGTAGTGCAGGACGGTGCGGGCCCGGTCGATCGCGCCGGCGTCGGTGGAGTCGCCCGCGACCGGCTCCAGCACGTCCAGGTACTGGCCGAGCATGACCTCGGTGCGCATCAGGTCGAAGGCGGGCTTGGCGGCCGAGACGGCGGCGACCGGCAGCCCGGAGCGCTGGAACAGCTCGTCGCACCAGATCAGCAGCAGGTCGCCGAGCAGGACCGCCGCGCTCGCCCCGTACTGTTCGCGGTCGCCGCGCCAGCCGCCGGCCCGGTGCAGGTTCTCGAAGCGGCGGTGGACGGCGGGCAGGCCGCGGCGGGTGTCGCTGCGGTCCATCAGGTCGTCGTGGACCAGGGCGCTGGCCTGCAGCAGTTCCAGTGCGGCGGCGGCCCGTTCGATGCCGGGTTCGTCGTCGGCGCCGCCGGCCGCCCGCCAGCCCCAGTAGCAGAACGCGGGGCGCAGCCGCTTGCCGCCGTCGAGCAGGAAGTCGCGCAGGGCGTCGGCGACCGGGCCGAGGTCGTCGGAGATGCCGGAGAGCAGGGCGGCCCGCTCGGCCATGAACGCGCCGAGGGTGGTGTTCACGCGCTCGCGCACGTCCTCCGCGTCGACGGGGTTGCGGGGAAGGCGGATGGAGGAGGGCACCTGGAACTCCGGATCGAGGGGGCTGACAGTCAGATTAACGTGCGCGGTCGGGTGCCCCGTTCCACCGAGGCCGGGCCCGGGGCGCGCGGGGCGGCCCGGCCCGCGGCCGGAAATCTCACGTGGTGTCTCAATTGCTGGACGTCGTTTGTCCGGGCCGCGCCGCCGACGGCTAACCTGCCTGCATGGCACTCGGGATTCCCTCCACCAGAAGCGACCGCGCACAGACCGTGCGCGACCTGCTGGCGGCAGGCGACCGCTCCTTCTCCTTCGAGTTCATGCCGCCGCGCAACGACGAGGGCGAGCGCAAGCTCTGGGACGCGATCCGCCGGGTCGAGTGCCTGGAACCGAACTTCGTCTGCATGACGTACGGTGCCGGCGGCTCCTCGCGCGGCCGCACCGTCGACCTGGTCGGCCGGATCGCCACCGAGACCACCCTGACCCCGGTCGCCCACCTCACCGCCGTCGACCACTCGGTGGCCGAACTGCGCAACATCATCGGCCAGTACGCCGACCAGAACGTGCGCAACGTGCTCGCGGTCCGCGGCGACCCGCCCGGCGACCCGATGGGCGAGTGGGTGCGCCACCCCGAGGGCGTCAGCTACGCCGCCGAACTGGTCGGGCTGATCAAGGACATCGGCGACTTCTGCGTGGGCGTCGCGGCGTTCCCGCAGATGCACCCGCGCTCGGAGAACTGGGACGAGGACATCCGGCACTTCGTCGCCAAGTGCCGGGCCGGCGCGGACTACGCGATCACCCAGATGTTCTTCGAGGTCGAGGACTACCTGCGGCTGCGCGACCGGGTCGCCGCGGCCGGCTGCGACACCCCGATCATCCCGGAGATCATGCCGGTCACCAACATCCGCCAGCTGGTGCGCTTCCCGCAGCTGTCCGGCTCCGACTTCCCGCCCGACTTCCGGCGCAAGCTGGAGTCCGTCGCCGACGACCCGGTCGCGGTCCGCGCGGCGGGCCTGGAGCACGCCACCGCGATGGCCGAGCGCCTCCTCGCGGAGGGCGCCCCCGGCCTGCACTTCATCACCCTCAACCACTCCACCTCGACGCTGGAGATCTACCAGAACCTGGGCCTGCACACCCGCTGAGCACGGGCCGCGCGGACGGCCCGGTCCGGGATGCGGTGCTGTTCGCCCGGAGGCTGTACAGTCGCCCGCAACCGCGCGGTGATGGTGGCGTCTGGAGGTTGCGGGATGAGCTTCGGGTACCTGCTCCTCTACGGCGCGCTGGCCCTGGTCGCGCTCTGGCTGACCGCCGAACTCCTGCTCCAGCACCGGGCCCCGCTGCACTGGCGGGCGCTCGCGCTGCTCGGCTTCCTCGGCGTGGTCGCCGGGATGCGCACCTCCTCGCTGCCGGTGATAGCGGCGGGCGCCGCCGCGTTCGGACTCGGCCAGGTGCTGGTGACCGGCTCGGTCAAGCGCGGCCGCCCGGTCGGCTGGTCGCTGCGCCGCCCCGACGGCGCCCTGCCCGGCCCGCTGGCGAAGGTCCCGCTGCTGGCCGCCGCCACCGGCGCGACGGCCGCCGCCGCGGCCGAGCCGGAACCGGTCGCCCCGGTCGGCGAGGTCGGCCCGATCGAGGACGAGTCCGCCGACCCGTTCGACGACCGCGCGGCCGGCTACGAGGAGTTCCAGCAGCTCGACGCGGGCGTCTACGCCGACGACCCGAACGCCTACCAGGTCCCGCAGCAGCCGCAGTACGCCCAGCAGGCGCCGCAGGAGTACGGCTACCAGCAGCAGGACCACGGCTACGCCCAGCAGGAGCAGTGGGCCGACCACCAGCAGTACCAGCAGCAGTACCAACCGCAGTTCCAGCAGCCGCAGTTCCAGCAACAGCCGGAGCAGCAGCCGCAGTTGCAGCTGATCGGCTACGACCAGTACGGGCAGCCGGTCTACCAGGACCCGTACACCCAGCAGCAGTACCAGCAGCCCTGGATCCCGCAGCAGCCGCAGCCCCAGCAGCAGCAGTCGCCGGACCAGAACTGGTACTACCAGCAGCAGTACTGACGCTCCGTCAGGCCGGGCCGAGCAGCCCGGCGGTGATCGAGGCGGACATCCCGACCCGGGCCAGCCCGCCGCCCGGGTGGGCGTGCGCGCCGATCAGGTACAGGCCCGCCGGGCCCGGCCGGTTGGCCTGCGCGAGGTGGCCGCCGGCCAGCGAGGGCACCGGCACCGAGGCGGTCAGCCGGGTCTCCCGCCAGCGCACCCGGGGGCGCAGGTCCAGGCCCGCGGCGGCCAGGTGGTCGAGCAACCGCCCGGCGTAGGCGTCCCGTTCGGCGTCGGCGGGGGTGAGCCCGGCGGGCACCGTGACGGTCAGCACGGCCGCCTCCGCGTCCGGGCCGGGCACCAGCGCCGGGTCGTCCGGGCGCAGCACCTGCACGGTCGGCCGGTCCGGCAGCGCCCGTCCGGCGAACACCGCGCGGGCCTCGGCCGCCGGGTCCGCGGCGTGCACCACGGTGCGGTGCGCGGTGCCGGCCGGGCGGGCGCCGTCCAGCGCGAGCAGCACCGTGAACCGGCCCGGCGCGGGCGCGGCGGGCTCGGCCACCCCCAGGCCGGGGACGGCGGAGAGCACCGCGTCCGCGGCCAGCACCCCCTGGTCGGTGCGGACGCCGACCACCCGGTCGCCGTCCTGCTCCAGGGCCCGCACCGGGGTGTCGAACCGGAACTCCACCCCGCGCTTCCCGCACCGCTCGAACACCGCGTCGGCCAGCGCCCGCAGCCCGCCGTCCACGTACCAGACGCCGAACGACTGCTCCATGTACGGCAGCACCGTCGCCGAGGCGGGCGCGGACCGCGGGTCCAGGCCGTACCGCAGCGCGTACTCGCCCAGCAGCGCGGCCGGGCCCGGGCCGCCGCCCAGCTCCCGGGCCGCGTCGGCCAGGGTGTGCCGCCCGCGCGGCAGCAGCCGGGACAGCCCGCGCCGCGGCGGCACCGGGTACGGGTCCGCCGGGTCGGCGGCCGGGCGCGGCTCCTCCAGCAGCGGGCGCCGGGTGGCCTCCCACACCGTCCGCCCCCGGTTGAGCAGTTCGCCCCAGCGGGCGCCCGTCCCCGCGCCGAACGCCGCGTCCAGCGCCTGGCCCACCCCGCCCCGGGAGGCGTTCGGCAGCAGCAGTTCCGTCCCGTCCGGGAACAGGTGCCGGCTCTCCGGGTCGACCGGCCGCAGCCCGACCAGCTGCTCCAGCGGCTCCCGCCCGGTCTTCAGCGCCAGGTCCCGGTAGACGGCGGGCAGCGCGAGCAGCCCCGGCCCGGTGTCGAACCCGAACCCGTCCCGCCGGTACGCCCCGACCTGCCCCCCGTGCGTCCCGGCGGCCTCCAGCACCGTCACCCGGTGCCCGAGCGTGCCCAACCGCGAAGCGGCGGCCAGTCCGCCCATGCCTGCACCGACGACGATGATCCGAGCCATGGCAGCAGATCCTATGCGCCCCCGGGCCGGGCCCCGGGCCCGGCCTCAGGCCGCCGCGGCGGCGCGGGCCAGCCGGCGCTCCCGGCGGCGGAGCCAGAAGCGGCGGATCCGGGAGACCGCGAACCAGACCACCAGCACGCCGAGGGCGAGCAGCACCGCGGCGGTGGACGCGGCCAGCCAGGGGTGGAAGATCGCCAGGGTGACCAGGCCCGCGACCGAGAGGTCCTCGGCGAGGCTGAGCAGGATGTTGGAGGCGGGCTCGGGCGAGGTGTTGGCGGCCATCCGCAGGCCCGCCTTGACGCCGTGGCTGACCAGGGCGGTGGTGCCGCCGAGGGCCCCGGCCGCGACCTCGCCGAGCGAGCCCGGGTCGTGGGCGGCCAGCAGGGCGCCCACCGTCGCGCCCGCGACCGGCCGGACGAAGGTGTGGACGACGTCCCAGACGCTGTCCACGTACGGGATCTTGTCCAGCACCGCCTCGCACAGGAACAGCACCCCGGCGGCGACGAGCACGTCGGTGCGCTCCAGCACCGGTGGCACCGAGTCGGCCCCGCCGAAGCGGCCGAACAGGCCCAGCAGCAGCACCACGGCGTAGGCGTTGATCCCGCTCGCCCAGCCGCTGGTGAAGATCAGCGGAACGGCTCCCACCGCGGCCCCCTCCCCGTACCCGCCCGGACCTCGGACGGGACGCGGCCACCGTACCCGGCCCGGCCGACGGCCCGGGAGGGGAGGCCGACCGGGCGGACTGAGTATCCGTACTCAGATCGCCGGTTGAGTACCCGCACGGATACCCACCGCTCCCGCCCGGCGGCAGAGTAGTGCGCACCGGGAAGGCCGCCGCCGGGCGGAGCCACCCGGGAGCGCTCTGGGCAGGCCGCCGGTCCGGGGGAACGACGGCCCGCACCACAGGCCCGGAGCGCGACCAGCGGCCGGAGCGGGAGGGCCGGGCACCGCCGACACGGGGCGGCGGAGCCCGGCCCTCCCTCCCCCGGGGGGGATCCTGGGGATCCGGCCGGACGGGGACGACGGGACGGGGTCGGGGGACCCCGCGGAGTCGGGGGACTCCGAGTTGTCAGACCCCCCGTTCACGATGGATGCATGCGCGGACCGACCGGTCCGGGCAAAGGTCCGGAGTGAACGGGGGAGACCCATGACCATCAGCCGTCCTGAGCCTGTCGCCCGCCCTGCCGTCGATCAATCCGCCGCCGACCGAACCGCCGCCGGGCGGCCCGCCGTCGAGCAGCCCACCCTGCCGGCCGGCCGCGGCGGGGACGCGCACCCGGTGCTGCGCCGCAGCTCGGCCTCGCCCGCCGCGCTCGAACTGCTCCGGCACGCGCACCGCACCCTGGTGCACGCCCGGGGCCGACAGGACCCGCTGGAGCGCTACGCCACCGCGCACCTCGCCGCGCTGCGGGCCACCGCCGCCGTGCTCGCCGTCCGCGGCCGCCCGGTGCGCCACCCGCGCCGCCGCCAGGCGATCCGCCCGGCCTGGGAGCTGCTGCCCGAGGTCGCCCCCGAACTCGCCGAGTGGGCCGCCTACTTCGCGGCCGGCGCCCGCCGCCGGGCCGCCGCCGAGGCGGGCATCGCCGGCGCCGCCGGGCCGCGGGACGCGGACGACCTGATCCGCAACACCGCCCTGTACCTGCGCATCGTGGAGCGGATCCTGGCCCTGCACCCCTGACCGCAGCGCCCTGCACCCCTGACCGCAGCGCCCGGCGGCCGCGGCGGCTGCGCCGCGCCGGAGCCGTCCGGCCCCGGCGGATAAGCTGGGAGCCGTTCCCGGCGTGGAAGACCGCCGTGGAAGAACCTGCCAAGAGGGGTGCCGCCTTGTATCCGACTCGTCCCCGCAGTGCGCTGCGTACCGCCGTGGTGTGGGAGGTGCTGCGGGAGGCGCTGGAGCGGCGCTCCGCCGAGCTCGGACGGCCGGTCCTGGAGGTCGTCGACACCGGCGGCGGCACCGGCAACTTCGCGGTGCCGGTGGCCCGGCTGGGCCACCGGGTGACGGTGGTCGACCCGAGCCCCGACGCGCTGTTCGCGCTGGAGCGCCGGGCCGCCGAGGCGGGCGTCACCGAGCTGGTCCGGGCCGTCCAGGGCGACACTCAGACGCTGCCCGACCTCGTCCCGGCCGGATCGGTCGACGCGGTGCTCTGCCACGGCGTCCTGGAGGTCGTCGACGACCCCGCCGAGGCGCTCGGCAACCTGGTCGGCACCCTCGGCGGGGGCGGCCTGGTCAGCCTGCTCGCCGCCAACCGCAACGGCGCCGTGCTGGCCCGCGCGGTGGCCGGCCAGTTCACCGAGGCCCGCACCGCGCTGGACGCCGCCGACGGCCGCTGGGGCGCCGGCGACCCGATGCCCCGCCGCTTCACCGGCGAGCAGCTGGACGCCCTGGCCGCCGGCGCCGGGCTGCGGGTCACCTCCGTGCACGGCATCCGGGTCTTCGCCGACCTCGTCCCCGGCGTGCTGGTCGACACCGAGCCCGGCGCGCTCGACGCCCTGCTCAAGCTCGAGCTCGCGGCCGCCGAACAGCCCGCCTTCCACGCCGTCGCCACCCAGCTGCACCTGCTCGCCGAGGCGATCTGACCCCCGGCGGGGGGCACCAAGCGGGCCCCCCGCTCGTTGCACGGGTGGGACCACCGCCGAGGTGGCCCGAGCCACGCCTGATTGACCACGCCGAACCAGGGCCGTGGACCGTATGATCTGGGTAAAGCCGGTAAGCATGACGGCCAGACCGGTGGGGCATATGGACCACACAGGCCCGAGCCAGGGGTGGCGGACCGGTCGCCCCGCGACCGACGAGTAGGAGGACTCCGTGCCGCTCTCGGAGCACGAGCAGCGACTGCTCGAGCAGATGGAGCGAGCGCTGTACGCCGAAGATCCCAAGTTCGCGTCAGCGCTCGAGGGAACCGGCCTGCACACCTACACCCGTCGGCGGGTCTACCTGGCCGTGGCGGGGTTCGTGGCGGGCGTCGCGCTGCTCATGGGCGGCCTGGTCACGCAGGTCATCTGGGTCAGTGTGGTCGGGTTCCTGGTGATGCTTGGTTGTGCGGTCCTCGCGGTCACCGCGTGGCGGCGCGGCCCGGCCGGGCCCGGCCCACGGCAGGCGGCAGCGCCACGCCGGCGGACCGGCGTCATGGACCGTATGGAACAGCGCTGGCAGCGGCGCCGCGACGAGCAGAGCGGGCTGTAGCAGCACCCACCGAGACGTGATCCGCCCGGCGAGGGGAAACCCTCCGCCGGGCGGATCTTTCGTGTGCGCCCAAGGCGCTCGGGGAGCCCAGGGCGCTCGGGGAGCCCAGGGCGCCCGGGGCCCCGGCCGGGCCCCGGCTCCCCGGTGGTCACCCGGCGGGGCGGGGCCTCACTCCTGCTCCTTCTTCCGCCGCCGGAACGGCCTGGCCAGCGCGGCCCGCACCGCGGCCGCCCGCTCGGCGGTGCGCTCCCGGCGGGCGGCGGCCCGGTCCTGGGCGCGCCACCAGAGGCGGACCGCGGAGGCGGGCAGCAGCAGGGCGCGCAGCCGGCGGGTGCGGGTGGCGCGGACCAGCAGCGCCTGCCGGGCGGTGCGGACGTCCCCGCCGAGGTGCGCGGGCGCCTCGGACTCGCGGGCGTACATGACCCGCTCGGTGGCCAGCGCGACCCGGCCCGCGGCGGCCGCGGCGTCGGCGTCGAGGC
Organism: Kitasatospora sp. NRRL B-11411; assembly: GCF_000721345.1. Taxonomy (NCBI): domain Bacteria; kingdom Bacillati; phylum Actinomycetota; class Actinomycetes; order Kitasatosporales; family Streptomycetaceae; genus Kitasatospora; species Kitasatospora sp. NRRL B-11411. The sequence continues at coordinate 99,638 of NZ_JOGH01000041.1, forward strand.
CGGCGTCCTCGGCGAGCCGGCGGGCGGCGTTGCGGGGGGTGCGGGCCTCGTCCGGCGGGATGCCCAGGTCCCAGGCGGAGTCGACGAGTTCGGCCCAGGCGGCGAGCACCTGCTCGTCGGTGAGCCGCGGCCCGTCCGCGCCGGACAGGTGGCGGCCGGCGCCGAGGCGGCGGCGGCGCAGCCTGGTGCGCCAGAGCAGCGGGAAGGCCAGCGCGGCCAGCAGCAGCAGGACGGCGAGCACGGTGACCAGGCCCGGCCAGGACAGCCACCACGAGGTGCTGTCGCCCTGGTGGGCGGCCTGGGCCTGCTCGTCGGCGCAGTCGCCGATCCGGTGCTGCTGCGGGGGGCAGCTGCTGGAGGAGGACGGCTGGGCGGAGGGCTGGTCGCTCGGCGCGGCGCTGCTCGGGGCGGCGCTGGGCGCGCTGGTGGGCGTGGTCTGCTGGACGGAGTACAGCGGGGTGCTGCCCCGGTTCGGGGTCGGCTCGAAGCGCATCCAGCCGTAGCCGTCGAAGTACAGCTCGGGCCAGGCGTGGTAGTTGGAGCTGCGCACCACCCGGTCGGTGCCGTTGCCGGTGCCCGGGGTGAAGCCGATGGCGACCCGGGCCGGGATGCCCAGCGAGCGGGACATCGCGGCCATGGTGGCGGCGAAGTGGACGCAGAAGCCCTCCTTGTCCTGGAGGAACTTGGCGATGGCGTCCGGCCCGGTGCGGGCCTCGATCTTGGTGTTGTAGGTGAAGCCGCCGCTGGTGAAGTACTGCTGGAGGGCGACCGCCTGGTCGTACGGGGTGCTCTTGCCCTTGGTGACGTCCTTGGCGGTCTCGGCGACCACGGGCGGCAGGTTGGACGGCAGGCCCAGGTAGCGCTTGGTGATGTCCTCGGGGGCCGGGCCGGCCGCGCGCAGCTGGGCGGGGGTGGCGTTGACCGCGACCGAGCCGACCGAGTACGTCAGGCCCTTGCTCTTCTGGCCGTTGGCGCCGCTGACGGTGCGTCCGGCCGGGTCGAAGCGCCAGTTCCCGGTGTTCGGTACCTCCAGCCAGGACATCGGGTACGGCATCGGCAGCCAGGCGGTGCTGAGCTGCTCGGTGACGGTGACCTTGGTGCGGACCGTGGTGGTGGGGAGGTTCGGCGCGAGGCCCTCGGGGGCGGGCACGGTGGCGGGCAGCGGCTGGGCGTTCTGCTCGCCGGGCAGCCACTCCTGGCCGTTGAACTCGCTGAGCGCGGCGATCCGCAGGTAGAGCTGGTCGGCGTCGGGCGCGTCGGTGGAGAAGCTCAGCAGCGGGGTGTCGTCGCTGGAGCGCAGGTTGGCGGTGAGCGCGACGACCAGGTTGAGCGAGCGCTCGTCGCCCTTGCCGTTCCCGTTGCCGCCGCCCTCGCCGCTGTGGCCGCCCACGCTGCCGAACAGGCCGGGGCCGACCGCGGGGGCGAACACCGGCAGCAGCAGGGCGGCGGCCAGCGCGATCACGCCGATCCGGCGGCCGCCGTTGGAGAGCGTCACGGCCGAGCGGCCGGTGCCGTGGAAGACCCGGCCCCAGCGGGTGAGCCGGTCCTGGCCCTCGGTGTACAGCAGGGCCAGGAAGCCCGCCGCGCCGAACAGGAACCACAGCCACATGCCGCCGGGGGAGTCGACCAGGCCGCCGGCCACCGAGTACAGGGCGAGCAGCGGCAGGCCCGCGGCGGCGGCCCGGCGGTAGGTGACCGCCAGCGCGTCGACCAGCACGGCCACCAGGGCGATCGCGCCGACCACGATCAGCCGCAGGCCGTCGGTGGCCGGGGCGGGGATCGCGTACTCCTGGATGTCGGTGCCGCCGCTGCTCAGCAGGGTGGAGACGGCGTCCAGGGCGCCCGGGCCGGGCAGCACGCCGAAGCTCATCGCGGACTGCACGGTGGTGAGCATCAGCACGTACAGCACCACGAGCAGCTGCAGCGGCGTCACCAGGGCCCGGGGCAGCGGCAGGGCGCGCAGCCCGGCGCCGGCGCCGGCCGTGACGGCGATCATCAGCAGGCCGTGCGGGGCCAGCGCGAAGGAGTCCCGGAACAGCGGGGACAGGCACAGCGCCGCCAGGGCGGTCGCCAGGGCCGCGCAGAGCGTCAACTTGGCCCGGGTGGTCACGCGCCGACCTCGTCTCGGTAGGGAACGGTGGTGTTCTGGGTGCGGTCCGCGGCCCGCCACAGGGCGGGCAGCGAGTCGCCGGCCCGCACCGGCAGCACCGTCCAGCCGGACTCGCGCAGCCGGGCGACCCGGGCGGCGGCCTCCTCGTCGGGGGTGTCCGGCAGCAGGAGCCGCAGCCCGGACCAGGTGCCGGTGTCCAGCAGCAGGGCGACGGCGCCGCCGGTGCGGCGGCGCAGCCGGGCCAGCCGCTCGGCCTGCTCCTCGTCGAGGTCGCCGACCACCGCCACCAGCAGGCCCTCGCCGCCGAGCCGGAGCACCTCCTCGGCCCGGGCCAGGGTGCCGCCGTCGGAGTGCTCGACCACGGCCAGCGCGTCCAGCAGCATCCCGACCGACTCGGCCGCCCCGGCCCCGGTGCCGCCGGTGCCGGGGTCGGGCACCGAGAAGCCGGTGTCGGTGAGCAGCCGGGTGCGGTAGCCGCGCTGCACCAGGTCGACGGCGACCGAGGCGGCGCAGGACACCGCCCACTCGAACGAGGACGCCGGGCCGGAGCCGCGGTGCGCGGTCTCCCGGGTGTCCAGCAGCACGGTGGCGCGGGCCTGCAGCGGCTGCTCCTCCCGGCGGACCATCAGCTCGCCGTACCGGGCGGTGGACTTCCAGTGCACCCGGCGCAGGTCGTCGCCGTGCCGGTACTCGCGCGGGATGACGTCGTCGTCGCCGGCCAGCGCCAGGGTGTGGGTGTTGGACTCGCCCTGCCCGCCGGACTCGCCGGGCAGCCGGACCGGCGGCAGGTCCTGGACCTGCGGGACGACGGTCAGCACGTCGGCGGCGCTGAACGCGCGGGTCAGCTCGCACATCCCGAACGGGTCGGACAGCCGCAGCTGCAGCGGGCCCAGCGGGTAGCGGCCGCGCAGGTCGGAGCGGACCCGGTAGGACACCTCGCGGAAGCCGCGCGGCTCGACCCGGTCCAGCACGAAGCGCGGGCGCGGGCCCAGCACGTACGGGACCTTGTCCTCCAGCAGCAGCAGGCCGGTGGGCACCCGGGAGACGTTGTCCAGCCGCAGGTGCACCCGGGCCTCCTGGCCGGCCGCGGCCCGCTGCGGGCTGAGCCGGCGGCCGGAGGCGACCCGGTAGCGGGTGCGCACCAGCAGCGCGGCGGCGGCCAGCGGCAGCGCCGCCAGCAGCACCCCGACCTGGAGCAGGGCGGGCTGGCCGAACAGGAACGCGCAGAGCGCGGCGGTCACACCGGCCGCCAGGAAGGAGCGCCCCCGGGTGGTCAGTCCGCGCAGCGCGGCGCGCACCCCGGAGGCGCGGGCGGGGCGCGCCACCTCAGCGGCCCTGCGGACGCGGGATGGGCAGTCGGGCCACCAGGTCGAGCACCACCTGCTCGACCGTGCGGCGGCTCAGCTGGGTCTCCGAGGTGGGCAGCAGGCGGTGGGCCAGCACCGGGACGGCGAGCGCCTGGAGGTCGTCCGGCAGCACGTAGTCGCGGCCGTCCAGGGCGGCGTGCGCGCGGGCCGCCCGGACCAGGTGCAGGGTGGCCCGGGGGGAGGCGCCGAGCCGCAGTTCGGAGGTGGTGCGGGTGGCGGCGACCAGGTCGACGGCGTAGCGGCGGACCGGGTCGGCCACGTAGACGGTCTTCACCAGGTCGATCAGCTTGAGCAGGTCGGCGGCGTGCGCGACCGGCTGCAGGTCGTCCAGCGGGTTGGCCGCCGAGTGCAGGTCGAGCATGGCGAACTCGGCGTCGGCGCTGGGGTACCCGATCGAGACCCGGGCCATGAAGCGGTCGCGCTGGGCCTCGGGCAGGGCGTAGGTGCCCTCCATCTCGACCGGGTTCTGGGTGGCGATCACCATGAACGGCGAGGGCAGTTCGTGGGTGGTGCCGTCGATGGTGACCTGGCGCTCCTCCATCGACTCCAGCAGCGCGGACTGGGTCTTCGGCGAGGCCCGGTTGATCTCGTCGCCGACCACGATCTGCGCGAAGATCGCGCCGGGCCGGAACTCGAAGTCCCGCTGGTGCTGGTCGAACACGTTGGTGCCGGTGACGTCGGACGGCAGCAGGTCCGGGGTGAACTGGATCCGGCGCACCGTGCAGTCCACCGAGCGGGCCAGGGCCTTGGCCAGCATGGTCTTGCCGACGCCGGGCACGTCCTCCAGCAGCAGGTGGCCCTCGGCGAGCAGCACGGTCAGCGCGATCCGGACCGCCTCCGGCTTGCCCTCGATCACGCTCTCCACGGACTTCCGGACCCGGCCGACCACCGCCGCCAGCTCGGCCAGACCGGCCGGTTCCCGCCGGTCGTAGCGCCCCGGTTCCGGCTGGTCGGTGCCCTGTCCGTTGATGGTCGTCACCCGTACGCTCCCATGTTGCCCAGTCACCGGGCGGCTGGTTCGAGCCCGGCCCACCCCGAATACTTGGCGCATTCTTCCCTGTCCCCCGGTCAGAAGTCACCCGGCCGGGCGACACGCGAAGGCTGTCCCGGTTTGGGACGGGGGACGGGCCCCGGCGGTTTCGCGCGGCCCGGCGGATCCCGCGGACCGGGACGGGCGCCCCGCTCGCCCGAGGGCGGCGCCGCCGGTCCGGCCGGGGCCGTTCGGGCGCCTTCGCCCCGGTTCGCCCGGCGCGGGGGGCCGGGCCCCGCGCCCCGCCCCCGTCCGGGCCCGCACACCGGCCCCACCTGCGCAAACCGATACCGCCGGCCGGGTGGTGCGCCGGAGCGGAACGTTGACTGCCGGGGCGCGGACGATAGGCTGCAGGCGCAGTGGAGCACGGCGGACGGCGCCCGGCAACCGGGCGGGCGGCCCGCTCTCCGCGCCGGGCCGGCCGGCCCGTACGCAATCCGCGGCCTCCTCCCGCTCCGTGCCCACCTGGCGCACCTTCCCCGGTGCCGGGCGGTCGCTCCTTCCCCCGAGCGAGCGGGCGGGGACCACGGGCGGTGTGCGGGCCGGCCGGCCCGGTGCGCGAGAATGGCCCGGCCACACCGCACCTGAGGAAGGGCCCCGCCCCCGTATGAGTACCGACAGCCCCGCCCCCCGGCACGTCCCGGTGATGCTGGAGCGCTGCCTGGACGCCCTCGCCCCGGCGATCTCGGCACCCGGCTCCGTCGTGGTGGACGCCACCCTGGGCCTGGGCGGCCACAGCGAGGCCCTGCTGACCCGCTTCCCGGACGTCCGCCTGATCGCCGTCGACCGCGACCCGCAGGCCCTGGAGCTCTCCGCGAAGCGGCTCGCCCCGTTCGGCGACCGGGCCACCCTGGTGCACGCCGTGTACGACGAGATCCCGCGGGTCCTGGACGAGTTGGACGTCCCCGAGGTGCACGGCGTGCTGTTCGACCTCGGCGTCTCCTCGATGCAGCTGGACGAGGCCGACCGCGGCTTCGCCTACGCCCAGGACGCCCCGCTGGACATGCGGATGGACCAGACCCGCGGCATCTCCGCCGCCGAGGTGCTCAACACCTACAGCCACGGCGACCTGGCCCGGATCCTCAAGGTCTACGGCGAGGAACGGTTCGCCGGGAAGATCGCCTCCGCGGTGCTGCGCGAGCGCGAGCGGGAACCGTTCAGCACCAGTGCTCGTCTTGTGGAGTTGGTCCGCAACGCCATCCCGGCCGCCACCCGGCGCACCGGCGGCAACCCGGCCAAGCGGACCTTCCAGGCGCTGCGGATCGAGGTCAACGGCGAACTGGAGGTGCTGGACCGGGCCATCCCCGGCGCGCTGGACGCCCTCGCGGTGGGCGGCCGGATCGTGGTGATGTCCTACCAGTCGCTGGAGGACCGCCTGGTCAAGCAGTACCTCCAGGCGGGTGCCACCTCCACCGCCCCGCCGGGCCTGCCGGTGATCCCCGAGGAGCTCCAGCCCTGGCTGAAACTCCTCACCCGCGGAGCCGAACTGGCCACCGAGGAGGAGATCGAGGAGAACCGGCGCGCCGCGCCCGTGCGGCTGCGCGTGGCGGAGAGGATCAGACGGACCCGGAGGTAGCCAGCCGCCGGGAGCAGCGGAGCGAAGGGGAGTGGAGCGGTGCCGGTGGCCGGCGAGCGGACCCGGGGGAGCGTCCCCGGGCAGGGGGGCAGGGCACGGATCACCGTCCGGCCCGGGGCGCGCTCGATGCGGGGGCGCACCCCCTTCGCGGTGCTGGTGGTCACCCTGCTGTCGGCCGGGCTGCTCGGGCTGCTGATGCTCAACACCGCCCTGAACGAAGGATCGTTCACCCTCTCCCGGCTCAAGAAGCAGACCACCGGGGCCACCGACCAGCAGCAGACCCTGCAGCAGCAGATCGCCGAGCAGTCCGCGCCCGACGCGCTGGAGCGGCGCGCCCGCGAACTCGGCATGGTGGCCGGCGGCGACCCGGCCTTCCTCAACCCCGACGGCACCGTCACCGGCACCGCCAAGCCCGCCGAGGACAAGCCGCCGGTGCCGCGCCCCAGCACCGCCGCGCCCTCCGACCCGGCCGCCGCCGCCTCGCCCGGGGCGAGCGCGAGCCCCGGCGACCCCGGCATCGACCTCGCGCCCGCCCCGCCCGCCTCCGCCACCCCGCCCGCGTCCGCCCCGCCGTCCGCCGGGGCGCAGCGGTGAGCCGCCCGCCCGGGGACGCGCCCCGGCCGCGCCGCACCGCCTCCGCCTCCGGCTCCGGCTCGGGCTCGGGCTCGGGTTCGGGCTCCGGCGCGGGCGCGGGCGCGGGCCGTTCCGGCGGCCGGTCCGGGGCCGACAAGCCGGCCAAGCCCGTTGCGGGGCGCGCCGGTTCGGGTTCCGCCGCGGGCCGTTCCGGTGCGGGGCGCGCCGGTTCGGGCCGTTCCGCCGAGCAGTCGCCGCGCCGCCGGGTCGCCGAGCCGCGCCGCACCGCCGACGGCGCCCCCGCCCGTCCGGCCCGGCCGCGCGCCGCCGCCGGGCACCGCGA
>NZ_JOGH01000042.1:0-50425 GCF_000721345.1 Kitasatospora sp. NRRL B-11411
CCCTCCCCGCCCGCCCCGCCACCGCACCGGACGACCCCGACACCGCCGCCCTCGACGCCGCCCTCACCCCCGCCCTGCTGCTCAGCCCCGAACCCGCCACCGGCACCCCCGTCGACTTCCGGATCACCCGGGTCAACGCCGCCTTCACCGACCCCGCCGACCGCCCCCCGCACCGCGTCGAGGGCCGAACCCTCACCGAGACCTACCCCCGGGCCTGCGCCGAGGGCCTGCTCGACCTGCTGCTGCGGGTGCACGCCACCGGCCGCCCGCACCACGCCGACACCCTCGCCCTGACCTTCCTCACCGGCCAGACCCCCGCCCCCGCCCTGCTCGAGTTCGCCGCCGCCCGCCTGGCCGGCCCGCCCGGCCGCCTGCTGGTCAGCTGGCGCCCCACCGGCGACGACGACCGCACCGACCGGCTGCTGCGCACCGCCCAGCGCCTCAGCCACCTGGCCGGCTTCGAGGAGGACCTGCGCACCGGCGAGATCCACTGGACGCCGCGCACCGCCGACCTGCTCGGCCTGCCCGCCGGCACCGCCCCCGTCCCGCTCGCCGCCCTGCCCGCCCACGTCCACCCCGACGACGAGCAGGCCGTCCGACGGGTCGTCAACGCGGCCGTCGAGAACGGGCGTCCGGACTCCACGGTGTTCCGGATGCGGGACCTCGGCAGCTACACCCACTACGTCCGGCTGGTCGCCGAACCCGTCCCCGACCCCACCGGACGCACCGCCGCCGTCCGCGGCGCCTTCCAGGACGTCTCCGCCCAGCACTGGACCGAGACCGCGCTCGCCGCCACCACCGAGAGCCTCGCCTCCACCCGGCAGGAAGCCGCCGAACGCCACCTGCTCGCGCTGCGCCTGCAACAGGCCATCCTGCCGCCCGCCCCGCCCCCGCTGGAGAGCGCCGGCCTGCGCGCCGCCGTCCGCTACCGGCCCTCCTCCCAGCAGGACCGGGTCGGCGGCGACTGGTACGACACCACCCTGCTGCCCGACCGCACCGCCCTGCTGGTCGTCGGCGACATGGCCGGACACGGCGTCGAGGCCGCCACCGGCATGGTCGCCCTGCGCAACGCGCTGCGCGGCCTCGCCTACACCGGCGCCGGACCCGGCCGCCTGCTCGGCTGGCTCAACCAGGCCGCCGCCGACCTCACCGGCGCCGCCACCGCCACCGCCGTCTGCGCCCGCTACCACCCCGACACCCGCACCCTGCACTGGGCCCGGGCCGGCCACCTCCCGCCCGTCCTGCTGCGCGACGGCACCGCCCGCCCGCTCCCGATGCCGCACGGCATCCTGCTCGGCGCCGCCGACGACCCCGAGTACCAGGAGCACCGCCTCGCCATGCGCCCCGGCGACATCCTGCTGCTCTACACCGACGGCCTGGTCGAACGCCGCGACCAGTCCGTCGAACAACCGCTCGACCACCTCACCCGGACCCTCGCCGAACCCGCCGCCGACCTCGACGCCCTGCTCGACCGCGCCCTGGCCACCAGCACCGCCGACACCGACGACGACACCTGCCTGATCGCCGTCGAAGTCCTCGCCGAACCCGCCGCCGGCCCCCCGCCCGCGCCGGACCCGTTCCGGTAGGGACCGTCCCCGTGGGGACCGCCCCGCCGGAGCCGTTCCCGCCGGAGCCGTTCCCGCAGGAACCGTTCCCGCAGGAACCGGGCGAAAGCGTTTGACCCGGGGCGAACCGGTCAGACGCCCGGCAGGCCCGCAGCGGAAGCGGCGAAGGACGAAGACGGAGGAGAACGCATGAGCATGGTCCAGAAGACCGTCGAGGTGGACGTCCCCCTGCACACCGCCTACAACCAGTGGACGCAGTTCGAGGACTTCCCCCAGTTCATGGACGGCGTCGAGCAGGTGGTGCAGATCGACGAGCGGCACAACCACTGGCGGACGAAGATCGCCGGCGTGTCCCGGGAGTTCGACACCGAGATCGTCGACCAGCTGCCCGACCAGAAGATCGCCTGGCGGACCGTCGGCGGCGACGTCCAGCAGATGGGCGTGGTCAGCTTCGCCCGGCTCGACGACGCCCGCTGCGAGGTGCGGCTGGCGATGGACTACGACCCCCAGGGCATGGCCGAACACGCCGCCGACACCATGGGCATGATCGACCGCCGGGTCAGCGGCGACCTCGACCGCTTCAAGTCCTTCGTCGAGGAACGCGGCCTGGAGAGCGGCGGCTGGCGCGGACGGATCACCCCTGCCTGATCCCCGCCGACCGCACCCGCGCCGCCCCGCACCGTTCAGCGGGGCGGCGCGCACCTGCCCGCGGACAACCGGGTGGTCGGGCCGGGACGGCGCGGAGTACGCTCCACAGCGGTCCGGAGCGGCGCTCCGCCACCGCCGTTCCGCGCGCTCCCGCCGTCGACGAGAGGTCCGTCCGCTCCATGACACCGCCCCCGCCCGACCTCCGGCTCGCCCGGGAGGTCCTCGCGGCCCAGCCGTTCAGCGTCCTGGTCGGTGCGCGGCTGGAGGTCTTCGAGCCGGGCCGCGCGGTCCTGGCCCTCGACATCCGCGACGACCTCAAGCAGCAGAACGGCTTCGTCCACGGCGGCGTCCTGGCCTACGCCGCCGACAACGCGATCACCTTCGCGGCCGGCACCGTGCTCGGCCCCGCCGTCCTCACCGGCGGCGTGACCATCAGCTACGTGCGGCCCGCGGTCGGCGCCACCCTGGAGGCCGAGGCCACCGTGGCCTCCGGCGGACGGCGGCAGGCGACCTGCCGGTGCGACCTGTTCACCGTCGCGCCGGACGGGGCCCGGACGCTCTGCGCGGTGGCGCAGGGCACGGTGCTCACCGCCGGGTGAGGCCCGTCCCGCCCGGCGCCGCGCCGTTCGGTGCCGTCCCGTTCGGTGCCGTCCCGTTCGGTGTCGCCTCCAGCCCCTGCCGGGCCGCGTCCCCCGTGCGGGGGACCCGGATCGGCGGCCGGACGGAGGCCCCCGGTCGGCCCGGCCGACAGGCTCGACCCATGACCGACACACCCCTCGGAACGGCCCCCGCCGCCGTCCCCGCAACCGTCCCCGCCCGGGCCGGCGCCCGGCGCGAAGCCCTGCGCCGCCGCCTCGGCCTCGCCGCCATGGTCGCCTGCCTCCCCTACCTCACCCTCAAACTGCTGTGGGTCCTCGGCGTCGACGTCGGCGTGGTCGACCTGCACGGGACGGGCCGCGGCACCTGGGTCGCCGTCAACCTGGTCACCTTCCTGATGGACGCCACCGCCGCACTGATCGCCTACCTGCTCACCCGCCCCGGCGGACCCCGGGTGCGGACCTGGCTGCTCGCCCTGCCGATGTGGATGGCGTCCGGGCTGCTGTCCGTCATCATGCTCGCCGTGCCGCTCGGCGCGGCCCAGCCGCTGTTCGGCGGACCCAACCCGTTCCGCGACCAGGATGGGTTCCTCGAACCGTGGGTCTACGGCGTCGTCTACGGCGGCTTCATCGTCGAAGGCGCCGTCCTGATGGGCGCGTTCGGCCTGTACCTCCACGACCGCCACGGCCCGCTCCTGCACGCCCCCGCCACCGCGTTCGCCCGCCGCCTCCCGGCGCCCGCCCGCACCGCCGCCCTGGCCGCGGCCGGACTGCTGGCCGCCACGGGCGCGGTGCACCTCGCCTGGGCCTGCGGGGCGCGGTTCGGACTGACCGCCGAACGCCTCGCCGAACTGGACGGCACCGCCCGCCTCACCCAGGGCGTCCAGGGGGTGCTCGCCCTCGCCGCCGCCGTCGGCACCGTCGTCGCGGTCCGCGGCCTCACCCGGGCCCGGGTGCGCCTGCCGCTCGCCGCGGCCTGCGTGGGCAGCGCCGCCGCCTTCGGCTGGGGCGGCCTGCTGGGCGACCTCGGCGCACTCGCCCGGAACGCCCAGCACCCCTCCTCCGCCTTCATGATCGCCGTGTACGCGGCGGAGACCGCGGCGGGACTGCTGGCACTCGGCGCCGGGCTGACGGGGCTGCCGGCCGCGAACCGGTCCACGGTCGGTGAGGCCGGTGGGGCTGTCGGTGGGGCTGCCGGTGCCGGTGCCGGTGCGGGTGCGGGTGCAGGCGAAGGCGAAGGCGAAGGCGTGGGCCGGCCGTGAGCGACCGCCGGGACGGCCTCCGCGCGCTGCTCGGCCGCCGGGCCCGGCTGCGCTGGATGCACCTGCTGCTCGGGGCCGCCCTGCTGATGCCCTTCCAGCTGCTGACGTCCGTCGCGGTGGCCGTCGTCGGCCCGGGCGCCGGGCCGTCCGCACTGCTGCCGCAACTGCTGGCTCTGGCGCTCGCGCTCCCGCTGGTCGCCGCCGCCGGACTGCTGCCCGTCGCGCGCTCCCTCGAAGGGGCGATGGCCCGCACCCTGTGCGGGGCGGACGGCGAGATCCTCACCGCACCGGCCGACAGCTGGTCGGCCCGCCGCCGGACGTCGCTCTGGTTCACCCTGCACACCCTGCTCGGCGGGATCACCGGCGCACTGTCCCTGGCCCTGCCGCCCGCCGGGGTGCTGCTCCTGCTGCACCCCCTGTTCGGACGGCACGCCGTGCAACCGCCGGCCCCGATCCAGCCGCTCACCCAACACCCCTGGTTCTCCACGGCGTTGGGCCTGGGACTGCTCGTCCTGCCGGTGCTGTTCTCCGGCGCGGCGGGCCGCGGGCTGGCCCGACTCGCCCCCCGGCTGCTCGGCCCGACCCCCGCCGACCTGCTCGCCGCCGCCCGGGAACGCGCCGACCGGATGGCCGAACGCAACCGGGTCGCCCGCGAACTGCACGACTCGGTCGGCCACGCGCTCAGCGTGGTCGGCATCCAGGCCGCGGCCGCCGCCCGGCTGCTGCGCACCGACCCCGACTTCGCGGCCGCGGCCCTCACCGCCATCGAGGAGACCGCGCACGACGCCGTCGCCGAACTCGACCACGTGCTCGGGCTGTTGCGCGACGAGGAGGACCGCACCGCGCCGCACACCCTCGCCGACCTGCCCGCCCTGCTGGACCGCGCCCGTGCCGTCGGCGCCGCAGTGGACTACGCCGAGGACGGACTCGAACCCGCGGCGCTGCCCGGAACCCTGTCCCGGGAGGCGTACCGCATCGTCCAGGAGGGCCTCGGCAACGCGCTCAAGCACGCGGACGGCGCGCCCGTCCAGGTACGCCTGACCGTCCGGGAGGACACCTTGCAGATCACCGTGGTCAACCCGCTGCGCCCGCGCACCCGGAGCCGGACCGGCGGCGGCAGCGGACTGACCGGGATGCACGAACGGGTCCGGCTGCTGCGCGGCACCCTCGAAGCCGGGCCGGTCGGGCCGGTCGGATCGACCGGATCGGTCGGACCTGACGGGTCCGACGGGGCCGACGTGACCGACGTGGCCGACCGGTGGCGGCTTGCCGCCGGCCTGCCGCTGCGGAACCCGGCATGAGCACCCGGATCCTCGTCGTCGACGACGAACAGCTGATCCGGGCCGGCTTCCGCGCGATCCTCCAGGCCGAACCCGACCTCGAGGTCGTCGGCGAGGCGGCCGACGGCCTCGAAGCCACCGAACTGGCCCGGCAGTTGCGCCCCGACGTGGTGCTGATGGACGTGCGGATGCCCCGGCTCTCGGGCATCGACGCCACCGCACACCTGGTCCGCAGCCTGCCGGACGCCCCGCGCGTCCTGGTCGTCACCACCTTCGAGAACGACGCGTACGTCTACCAGGCGCTGCGCGCCGGAGCCCAGGGCTTCCTGCTCAAACGCTCCCGCGCCGACGCGCTCGTGCACGCGGTGCGCCTGGTGGCCCGCGGCGACTCGCTGCTCTTCCCCGCCGCCGTCCGCGAACTCGCCCTCCGGCACGCGCCGGTCGCCCCCGACCGCTCGCGGATCGACCGGCTGTCCGCCCGCGAGGGCGAGGTGCTCCGCCTGATGGCCGCCGGACTGGCGAACGCCGAGATCGCCGACCGGATGCAGCTCGGGGCCGAGACCGTCAAGACCCACGTGGCCCGGCTCCTCGCCAAACTCGAGGTCCGCGACCGCACCCAGGCGGTCATCGCCGCCTACGAGAGCGGCTTCGTCACCGCCGGATCCGGCCCGCCCCCGTTCTAGGCCCGCTCTCTCGGCGCGGGCGGGCGGTGTTTGCCGTCCGGCGGGGGTGGACAGCCGCGAAGGCATGGACAGGTACCGTGCTCCCGCCGACTGTCTGGACGCACCCACGGGCTGGACGTTCCTCGACCCGGTGGCGGAGCGGATTGCCGCAGTGGTCCAGCGACTCCCGCTCGGACCGGCCCGGGACGTGCTGCACGGGGTGTGGCTCGGACACCCGCTGCACCCGGCACTCGCGCAGACCCCGATCGGCTGCTGGACGGCCGCGAGCCTGCTGGACGCCACCGGGGGCGACCCCCGGGCCGTCCGCCGGCTCACCGCCGCCGGGCTGGTCACCCTGCCCCCGGTGCTGCTGGCCGGCTGGGTCGACTGGTCCCGGCTGCCGCCCGCCCACCGCCGCACCGGGCTGGTGCACGCCGCCGGAGCGGTCGCCGCCGCCCTGCTGCAGGGCACCTCGCTGCACGCCCGCTGCCACGGCCACCCCACCCGCGGACGGCTGCTCGGCCTGGCCGGCACCGGCGCCGTCGGCCTGGCCGCCGCGCTGGGCGGCCACCTGGCGTACCGGCAGGCTGCCGGGGCCGCGCACGCCGAAGCCGAACCCCGGCTGGCCCCGTCCGACTGGCACTCGCTCGGGGCGACCGCCGACATTCCCGCCGACACCCCCGTCCGCCGCCGGCTCGGCGACGTCCCCGTCGTGGTGGTCCGCGGCCCGGACGACAGCTGGACGGTGCTCGCCGACCGCTGCACCCACATGGCGGCCTCCCTCGCCGGCGGCGAAGTCGTCGACGGCTGCCTCGAGTGCCCCCTGCACCACTCCCGCTTCCGGCTCTCCGACGGACGCCCGGCCCGCGGCCCGGCCACCGCCGCCCAGCCCCGCTTCGAGACCCGCGTCCTGGCCGACCACCTGGAGGCCCGCCCCCGCCCCGGCCCCTGAGCCCCGCGCCGACCCCGTCCCGCCCTGCGCCGACCCCGTCCCTCCCTGTGCCGCCCCGCCCGGTCCCGCGATGCTCCGGCCGTCCCGTTCCGGACAGGAGCGGTCGGGACGGGACGGGAACGGTCGGGAGCGGTCGATACCGGTGTTGCCGCCACCCGGCGGGCGGGACGGACAGTACGCTCGGCGTCCCGGTCGGAGCAGGGCGCAGGGGTGAGGACCTCGTACGCCTCCGGCCGGGCGGACGCCGAGACGTACCGGGAGGCGCCGTGGACCGTCGCAGTTTCGTGGGGTTCGGCGCGGCCTCGCTCGCCGTGCTGGCCGTGCCCGGCGGGGCCGCCGAGCCGGGGCGGCTGGGGGCGCTGCTGGGCGGCACCCGGGTGGACGCGGAGTTCGTGGCCTGGCTGGAGTCGGGCGGCCACGGGCTGGCCGCGCTGCCCGCCGAGCAGCGCGGCCGCACCTCGCACCTGCTGGACGCCCAACTCGCCACCGTCCAGGCGCTGATCGCCACCGGCCGGTACGACGAGCGCACCGGGCGGCGGCTGCACCGGCTGGCCGCCTCGCTGGCCACCACCAGCGGCTGGCACCGCTTCGACCAGGGCCGCCACCCCGCCGCCGAACGCCTCTGGGAGCTGGCCCTGCAGTGCGCCCACCGGGCCGGCGACCGCGAGCGCGGCGCGGGCGTCCTCGCCGACGCCGCCTACCAGGCCACCTGGCTCGGACGGCCGGGCACCGCCACCGCCCGGCTCGACTACGCCCTCGCCGCCGCCCGCCACCCCACCGCCCGCGCCCTGCTGCTGCTCCGCCGGGCCCGCGCCCACGCCGCCCTCGGCGACCCGGTCGCCTGCCGGCGCGACCTGACCGCCGCCGAACGCGCCCTCGCCGCCGTGAGCCCCGACCCGGCCCCCGCCTGGTGCGCCTGGATGGGCCCCGCCGACCTCGCCGTCGACACCGGCGGCTGCCTGCTCGACCTGGGCCGCCCGGTCGCCGCCCGGGCCCGGATCGCCGAGGGGCTCGCCCAGCTGCCGCCCGCCCGCGCCAAGACCCGCGGCATCTTCCTCGCCTACCAGGCCCGCACCCACCTGCGCACCGGCGAGATCGACCGGGCCGTGGCCGCCGGTACCGAGTCCCTCGACCTGGCCGCCCGGATCGGTGCCCCGCGCTGCACCGCCCTGGTCCGCGACCTGGCCCCGGCGTTCGCCCGGCACCGCCACCTGGCCGGCGTCCCCGAACTGCTGGACCGGCTCACCCCCGGCCGGACCGTCCCCGGCCGGACCGCCCGGACGCCCGGACCAGGCCGGACGCCCAGGCCCGACCGGACGCCCAGGCCCGACCGGGCGTCGAAGCCCGACCGGCGGAACCACGGCACCTGAGGCCCGTCCCCGAGCCGCCCCCGGCTGGTGTGATCCGGTTCCGGCCGGGCAGACGCGTCCGTGGCACGCCCGGACCCGCCGGGCGGGCAGCCGGACGACGGAGGCAGAGATGTCCGCACCGCAAAGCCGCACCGTCGGAGCCGGGGGTGACCCGGCGGTCATCGAGACCGACGTACCGGCCAGGCTGGACCGGCTCCCGTGGTCGCCCTGGCACTGGCGGATCCTGATCGGCCTGGGCACCGTCTGGATCCTGGACGGCCTGGAAGTCACCATCGTCGGCAACCTGGCCGCCCGCCTCGCCGAGCCCGGCAGCGGCATCGCGATCAGCACCGCCCAGGTCACCACCGTCGCCGCCGCGATCTACGTGGCGGGCGCCTGCTGCGGCGCGCTGTTCTTCGGCTGGCTGACCGACCGGCTGGGCCGCAAGAAGCTGTTCATGCTGACCCTGGCCGTCTACCTGCTGGCGACGGGCGTCACCGCGCTGTCCTGGACGCCCTGGTTCTTCTTCGTCTGCCGGTTCTTCACCGGTTTCGGCATCGGCGGCGAGTACGCGGCCATCAACTCGGCGATCGACGAGCTGATCCCGGCCCGGGTGCGCGGCCGGGTCGACCTGATCGTCAACGGCAGCTTCTGGATCGGCGCGGCGCTCGGCGCGTTCGCCTCCATCGCGCTGCTGAACACCTCGCTGTTCGCCACCGACGTCGGCTGGCGGCTGGCGTTCGGGATCGGCGTGGTGCTCGGCCTGGTCATCCTGCTGGTGCGCCGGCACGTCCCGGAGAGCCCGCGCTGGCTGTTCACGCACGGCAAGGGCGAGGAGGCGGAGGAGATCGTCCGGGACGCGGAGGCGATCGTCGAGCGGGAGACCGGCAAGCCGCTGCCGCCGGTGGACGAGCCGCCGATCCGGATCCGCGAGCGCGGCCCGATCGGCTTCGTCACCATCGCCCGCACCCTGGTCACCACCTACCCGCGCCGTACGGTCCTCGGGCTGTCGCTGTTCATCGGGCAGTCCTTCCTCTACAACTCGGTCACCTTCGGGTACGCGGCGATCCTCACCACGTTCTTCGACGTCCCGGCGGGCGACACCGGCTACTACTTCGCGGTGATCGCGGTCGGCAACTTCCTCGGGCCGGTGCTGCTCGGCCACTTCTTCGACTCGGTCGGCCGCAAGCCGATGATCGCGGGCAGCTACATCGGCTCCGGCGTCCTGCTGTTCGGCACCGCCTGGCTGTTCCAGAACGGTTCGCTGAGCGCCGTCGGGATGACGGCCTGCTGGACGGTCGTGCTGTTCTTCGCCTCCGCCGGGGCGAGCGCCGCCTACCTGACCGTCAGCGAGATCTTCCCGCTGGAGACGCGCGCCCTGTGCATCGCGTTCTTCTACGCGGTCGGCACGGCGGCGGGCGGCATCTCCGGGCCGCTGCTCTTCAACGGCCTGGTCAGCAGCGGGGCGGTCGGCGACGCCACGCTGGCGTTCTGCATCGGCGCGGCGCTGATGACGGCCGCGGGCCTGGTGGAGGCGTTCCTCGGGGTGCGGGCCGAGCGCCGCAGCCTGGAGTCGCTGGCCGCCCCGCTCAGCCAGGTCGAACCGGCCGACGCCACGCCCTCCTGACATGTTTCCCCTGTGGGCCCTGCGACGGGCCGTCCGGTGGGCCGCGTGGTGGGCCGTTCCGCGGATCGCGCGGTGGATCGTCCGGCGGGAGCGCCCCGGCCGGGGGGAAGGGGCGCTCCCGCATCGGACCGGACGCGGCGTCAGGAGAAGACGAACCAGTTGAGGTTGACGAAGTCGGCGGGCTGGCCGCTGCTGAAGGTCAGGTAGACCGTCTGGGAGCCGGTGATCCGGCTCAGGTCGGCGGGGACGGTCCGCCAGGTCTGCCAGCCGCCGGTGTTGGCGACGGCGAAGCTGCCGACGGGGGTGGCGGTGGGGCTGCCCAGGCGGACCTGGACCAGGCCGCTGACGCCGGCGGCCGCGCCGGAGGCGACCCGGGCGTCGATCCGGGTGGCGCCGGTGGAGCCGAAGTCCAGGGTGTAGCGCAGCCAGTCGCCGTTGGCGAGCCAGCCGACGTCCGTGCCGCCGCCGGTGTCGGAGCACGCCTCGGTCTGGGTGCCGGACTGCGCGGTGTACGACTCGGCCTGCACGGTGGCGAACGCGCTGGTGCCGCCGCTCGGCGGCGGGGTGGTGCTGCCGCCCCCGCCGCTGCCGGCCAGGCCGCCGACGGTGATCACCCAGCGGGCGGGGCTGCCGGACTGCACCTTGCCCTCGAAGTCGACGCCCGCCGGGTGGACGTCGTCGTACGGGAAGGCGTAGCCGAGGCCGTCGGGCGTGGTGGAGTGCAGGATCCGGGCGTAGTGGTTGGTGCGGGCCTGGGTGTAGAACGCGGCCGGGTTCTCGTTGGTGGGCTGGACGGGGTCGCTGAGCAGCGTGGTGCGGTTGAACGCGGCGGCCAGGCGGGCGCTCAGGTTGCCCATCAGGTCGTTGCCGGTGGTGAACGGCGCGTCGCTGCAGGAGAAGATCGCCAGCGTGGACGGCTTGGCGAACGACCCGGCGCCGGGGAAGTTCAGGGTGCCGCCGCTGACCCGGCCGGTGAACGTCCCCCAGGTGTACTGGGTGTCGATCCGCAGGTCGGTGCCGGCGTACTTGCTCCACACCTGGTCGACGTAGGGCTCGAAGTAGCCGCTGAACAGGGCGCTGTTGCCGCGGATCGCCAGGTTGGGGGCGAGCACCCGCAGGTCGGCGCCGGAGCGGTTGACCACCAGCCGGCTCCAGTCCGAGCCGTCGGCGGCGGACTGGGCGCGCAGCGCGGCGGCGACCTTCGCCAGGCCGTCGGAGGGCAGGCCGCGCACCGTCTGGGTGGCGCCGCCGGAGACCTCCAGCTGGAAGGCGATCGGCAGGCAGACCATGTCGACGAAGGTGATGTTCCCGTACAACTGGTCGTTGTTGAAGGTGAATTCGCAGAAGTCGTGCCGGACGTCGATGTTCGGGTCGGTCGGGTTGACCACCGAGGGCAGGGCCAGTCCGCCGCCGCGGTTCATCAGGAAGGTCAGCTTGGCGCCGACCGAGAAGTAGATCCGCCCGCTGTCCAGGTGCGGCAGGGTGACCCGGCGCGGCGCGGCCCCGGAGGCGTTCAGCGCGATCGCGCAGTCCGCGCCCAGCGGCGTCTGGTCGTTGGCCGGGTTCGGCGGGTGGTACAGGCTGGAGCCGTCGGACTGCAGGAACGCCCAGCCGCCGCCGGCCGCCGGGTCGCGCCCGACCACGTACGCGTAGACGGTGTTGCTGCCGGTGGTGTTGGCGAGGTCGAGCGGCAGGGTCGCGGGGGTCTGCGCCTGGGCCTCGCCGCCGCCGAGCGCCAGCAGTCCGGCGGGCAGGGCGAGCGCGGTGGCGGCCAGCAGGGTGCGGCGGGAGAGTTTCGCCGGGTGACGGTGCGTCATGGGGTGGGGGAGTCCTCTCGGGGCGGGACGGTGGGGGCAAGAGGGGCGCGGCCGGCCGAGGTGGGTGCAAGGGGACGGCCGGCCGCGCGGGGGGAGGGGCCGGTGGGGACGGCCCGTGGCTCGCGGGGTGCGGCGCCGGTGGCTGACGGTTCCTGATGGCTCCTGGCGGCTCCTGGCGGTTCCTGGTGGTTCCTGGTGGTTCCTGGCGGTGCGTCAGCCGAAGTACCACTTCTGCGCGCCGGTCCCGTTGCAGGTCCACAGCTGCAGGTGGGTGCCGTCGGCCGAGGAGCCGTTCGGGGAGTCCAGGCACTTGCCGGAGCCGGGGTTCAGGAAGTCGTTGCCGGAGCGGTGCGTCCACTGCTGGGCGCTGGTGCCGTTGCAGGTGTAGAGCTGGATGACCGCGCCGTCGTTGTGCGAGGCGGCGGCGACGTCCAGGCACTTGCCGAGGGCGCGGACGGTGCCGTCGGTGCCGACCGTCCACTGCTGGGCGGCGTTGCCGGTGCAGTTGTGCAGCTGGATGGGGGTGCTGTCGGCGCTGGAGGCGCCCGCCACGTCCATGCACATGCCGCCGGGGCCGGTGATCTGCCCGGTGTAGCTGCCGCCGGTGCTGCCGCCCCAGGTGGTGGTGTGGACGTAGTCGACGGTCATGGTCTGCGGGTAGGTGGAGGAGCCGTCGGGGCTGCCCGGCCAGTCGCCGCCGACCGCGAGGTTGAGGATCACGAAGAACGGGTGGTCGAAGACCCAGCGGTTGCCGCCCAGGTCGGCGGGGGTGCGGGTCTGGTAGGCGGTGCCGTCCACCGACCAGGTGATGGCGGTGGGGCTCCAGTCGACGGCGAAGGTGTGGAAGGCGTCGGCGAAGGACTGCCCGGCGGGCAGGCTGTACGGGGCGCCGATGCCGCCCGCGCCGGAGTAGCCGGGGCCGTGGATGGTGCCGTGCACGGTGCCCGGTTCGCGGCCGATGTTCTCCATCACGTCGATCTCGCCGCTGTTCGGCCAGCCCGCGGTGCCGAGGTCGTTGCCGAGCATCCAGAACGCGGGCCAGATGCCCTGCCCGCGCGGGATCTTGATCCGGGACTCGAAGTGCCCGTACGCCTGGGTGAAGGTGCGGGAGGTGTTCAGCCGGGCCGAGGTGTACTGGCAGGTGCCGTACCAACAGGACAGGCCCGGGTCGGTGTTGCGCTTGGCGGTGATCACCAGGTGGCCCTGGCCGTCCAGCGCGGCGTTCGCCGCGCCCGCCGTGTAGTACTGCAGCTCGTGGTTGCCGTTGCCCGAACCGCCGGTCTCCAGCGTCCACTTGGCGGGGTCGACGGCCGCGCCGGCCGGGCCGTCGAAGTCGTCGCCCCAGTTGCTGGCGGCCACCGGTGCGGCGGCGAGCGGGGTGGTGGCGGCGGCGGATCCGGTGGGGGCGGAGCCGAACGGGGCGGCGGCCACCAGGGCGGTGGCGACGAGGAGCACGAATCCGCCGAGGGACCAACGGCGGGTGCGTGGGGCAGCAGCCATGGGGGACATCCTTTGCTGTCCGATTCTGTCTGAGAGCGCTCTCTGCGGCGGGGCGCCTCCGCCGGTAGCCATGAATGGTACGGACCGGGAATCGGCATGACAATGTCAAAGAACGGCCGATTTTTCGGACCTTTGGCCGCAACTCCCCTTCAGAACTTGAAAGCTGATGTCGGAGCGGCTGTCGAGACCTGTGAGAGCGCTCTCTTCGCGGGCGGCTCGCCCGGCTGTCCGTCAGCGGCAGCCGCTCCGGCGGGTCCGGTCGCCCCGGTCGCCCCGGTCGGTCCGGTCGCCCGGCCGGGGCGGCGTACTGCCGGGCGGAGCGTCAATCGGCCTGCCCGCCACGGGGGGAGAGTTCGGCGGACAGGAACGCCACCGCGTCGGCGATCAGTCCCGAGGTGTCGGGATACTCGCCGAAGCAGTGCCCGGCCCCCTCGACCGGCACCAGGACGGAGCGGGCGCCCGCCGCGAGCAGGCGCTCGTGCAGGGCCTCGGACTGGGACAGCGGCACCAGGTCGTCCTGCACGCCGTGCACCAGCAGGAACGGCGGCGCGGCGGGGGTGACGTGCGAGACGGGGCTGGCCCGGTTGGCCTCCGCGACGAGTTCGGACGAGCAGCCGCCCAGCAGCTGGGTGACCGGGGAGTCCGGCCCGTGGTGGCCGAGGGCAGCCAGGTCGGTGGGCGGGTACCAGCAGACCGCGGCCGTGACCGCGTCGGTGGTCAGCGCCGCGAGCGCGGCCAGTGTTCCGCCCGCGGACTCGCCCCACACCCCGAGCCGGCCGGTGTCCAGGCCGAGCTCGCCGGCGTACTCCCGCAGGTAGCGCAACGCGGCCGTCACGTCGTCGAGTTGGGCCGGGTAGTGGGCCTCGCCGGAGAGCCGGTAGTCGACCGTGGCGACCGCGATGCCCGCCGCCACCAACGCCTCGAACACCGAGCCGGGCCGCAGCGTGCTCGGCAGGTAGCGGCGGTCGCCCTCGCGGAACGCACCGCCGTGCAGCCACACCGCCACCGGGAACGGCCCCTCCCCGGCCGGTACGTGCAGGTCCAGCAGCAGCGGGCGGAAACCGGTGCGCAGTGCGTAGCTGACACCGTGCCGGGAGAGACCGCCGTACGGCGAGGGGACGGGGGCGACCGGAGGCAGAGAGAGATCCATGACGGCCCCGAGCACCCGCCTCCCGCCGTTCATTCCCGTCCGGCGGGGCGTCTCACAGGCCGAACAGCCGGGCCGCGTTGTCGTGGCAGACCGCGCGCAGCCAGGCGGGGCCGAGGTCGAGGCGTTCCAGGGCGCGGAGCTGGTGCAGGTAGGGGTAGGGGATGTTGGGGAAGTCGGTGCCGAGCAGGACGCGGTCGCCGCGGTCGGCGAGGCGGGGGAGCAGTGCGCGGGGGAAGGGCATGAAGTCCTCGGTGAAGTCGGTGAACGCCATGGTGGTGTCCAGGTGCACCCGCGGGTACCGGTCGGCCAGGTCGAGGAACTCGCGGTACTCGGGCATGCCCAAGTGGGCGATCACCAGCGGCAGTTGCGGGTGCCGGGCCAGGACGCGGGCGATCGGCTCCGGCCCGGTGTGCTTGCCGGGGGCGGGACCGGAGCCGCAGTGGATCACCACGGGCGTCCCGGCTTCCGCCAGCAGCCCCCACGCCTCGTCCAACCGGTCGTCCGCCGGGTCGTAGCCGCCGACCTGCACGTGTGCCTTGAACACCCGCGCCCCGGCGTCCAGCGCCTCCCGGACGTATGCCCCGGCCCCGTCCTCCGGGAACAGCGTCGCGGTGTGCAGGCAGTCGGGCGTGCGGGCCGCGAACTCCGCCGCCCAGCCGTTCAGCCAGCGCGCCATGCCAGGCTTGTGCGGGTACAGCATTGCGGTGAACGCCCGCACTCCGAACTCCCGCAGCAGCGCGGTCCGTTCGGCCTCGCCGTGCCGGTAGGTGATCGGCCAGCCGCGCTCGCCGATCAGCGGCCCGTTGGCGTCGAAGTACTCCCAGACCTTCCGCAGCACCCGCTCCGGCATGAAGTGCGTATGCACGTCCACCAGCCCCGGCACCCCCAACCCGCCCCAGAACCGGCGCACCTCCGCCGCCTCCGCCGACCCTGCCTCCCGCACGGACTCCATCCCGACTCCTCCCGCGGCCGAACCCGCCAACGGGACGATCATGCCGCACCCCGTTACGCCCCCCCGCATGCCGGCGCCGGAACGGTAATCCGCTCGCTGCCGCAGCCTCCGGCTGGCAGGGTCGGAGCCATGGGAGACATGGGGATCAAGGGGTTCGACCGGGCACCGCTGGCCGGGCTCGACGCGGTGCGGGACGCGCACGGGGCACTGCTGGCGGGGCTGGCGGGCCGCCGGCTGACCGGGTCGGCGGTGGTGCGCTTCGCCGAGGACGGGGAGTGGTTCGCGGACTGCCCGGTGGTGCTGGAGTTCGACGGACGGCAGGTCGAACTGTGCCACTGGAAGCTGGACGAGCTCTCGATCGGCTGGGACACGATCGACACCACGGCGCCCATCGAGGGCTGGGAGTGGAACGACCACACCCCCCGCTGGTCGCGCCACGACGAACTGCTCGACGACCTGACCGGCCGCGAACTGCACGAGACCGCCCTGCTGGAGTGGCGGCCCGCCGACCGCGCGGACCTGGCCGCCGGCACGGTGGCGGTCGAGTTCCTCTTCACCGGCGGCACCCGGCTGCGGATCGTCAACGCACTCGACGAGAACCGGATCGAACGCGGCCCGGCCCACCCCTACTACCGCCGCCACCGCCTCTGACCACCCGATTCGGTAGAGATCTCAGGTTGCGGCGGTGACCTGCGGTTTTGTTGTCGTGAGGTGGTAGGCGTTCTCGTATTCGACGGGCGGGACGCGGCCTGTCCCACCGGGAAATCGGCGGTGGTTGTGCCGACCGACCGACCGGATCGGGTGCCCGTTCGGGGGACGGGGCGGGACGGTGGTGACGACGCGCTCGCCGCAGCCGGCTCCGGTGGTGCCGAGCCCGCGCGTCGTCAGCCGCTCGACGGTGCACCGGGCCGCCACGTGGCCCAGGCGGTTCGGCTCGCGCCAGATCTTGCGGGCGCCGCAGACCCGGAAGTTGTCCTCGTAGACCTTGTGCCGATCAGTTATCTCGGTTCTGCGTCACGGCGCGAACAGGCAGAATCGCCACGGTTGTTGAAAGCGTAGTAGGTGGAGGGAGCAATGCTGCAGCCGCGCTCGGTCAGCACGCGGCAGATCGGCTCAACGCCGCCGAAGCGGCCCCGGTGCCCGTCGACGAACGCTACGGGCGCAGGCGCGGTCGGTCGGGCTCGGCTGCGAGGAAACCCGCCGCGGCCTTGAGGATCTCGTTCGCCTGCTTCAGCTCGGCGGTCTCCTTCTTCAGCGCCTCGATCTGCGCGGACTCCTCCGTCGTCGTCCCCGGGCGCTGCCCGGAGTCGACCTGGTCGCGTCGGACTCGGGGCGGTTCACCAGGCATCACGAACGCTCGTGGTCTCGTAATGCGCAGGTCTACCGCCTCGATCTGTCGCTTCCTAGAGGATGAACGCGGTTGGGTCTTCCGGCTGTTCGGGGTCGAGGCCGCGGTGGGGGTGGTAGGCCCCGTTCCAGAGGAGGAGGTTGCCGATGAGGGGTTCGGCGAGGCCGGCGGTGAGGGCTGCGGTGGCTTCGTGGCGGGGGAGTTGGGCGATGTGGGATTGGAGGCGGCGCAGGGGTTCGGGGCCGCAGGGGTAGGGGGATTTGAGGGCGGCGATGTCGGCTTCGACGGCGGGGCGGTCGGCTTCGTCGCGGATGACGACGACGGGCTGATGGTGGGTGTCGTCGATCATGCGGAAGGCGTCGTGGACGGCGGGGAAATCGAGTCGGGTGCGCAGGGTGTCGATGTGGGCGCCCATGGCGGCGGGGCCGCTGCCCTGAAGGGTGTAGCGCAGCGGGTAGTACCGGTTGAGGGCGTCCAGGTCGTCGGGGTCGGCAAGGTCGGGGCCGAAGTGGGCGGCGGTGGCTTCGAGGGCGGCTTTGTAGACGTTGTCGCGGGGCTGCCCGGCGTCGTCGATGTGGAAAACAACGACGGTGCCTCTGTCCTGGTGGCCTTCGCGGTTACAGCGTCCGGCTGCCTGCTGGAGGGATTCGGCCGGCGCCCAGGCGCGGAAGACCTGGGGGAAGTCGAGGTCGACGCCCGCCTCGATCAGCTGGGTGGACACCACGTGGACCCCTTCGTCGTTCTCCAACAGCGCGCGGACGCGCCCGATGGTGGCGGCGCGGTGCTCGGCGGTCATCCTCGTGGACAGGTGCAGCACCGCATCTTCGCCGACCCGTTCCTCCAAGAGACGGTGCAGGTGGGCGGCGTCCTTCGTGGTGTTCACCACCGTCAGGGTCTGGCCTCCGTTGCATTGGCCGATCTCGTCGGCCATCGACTCCCAGGTGACGCCCGCCTCGGTGCGCCAGTCGTAGCTGACGCGTCGCAACTCCTCGAACAACCCGGCCGCTTCGTGGACGAGTTGGCGGCGCGGAAGGCCGCCGAGCTGGGCGAGATGCCAGAAGTCCGGCTGGGTGGCGGAGGCGAGGACGACGGTGGTGCCGAAGTGCTCGACCAGGTGGCGCAGGCCGCTGAGGATCGGCACCAGGAGCCGGTCGGGCAGCGCCTGCACCTCGTCCAGGACCACCACCGCACCCGCCAGCCGGTGGACCTTGCGCATCGCGGCGGGCCGGTTCGAGAACAGCGATTCGAAGAGCTGGACGGTGGTGGTGACCACGAACGGCGCGTCCCAATTCTCCGCGGCGGTCCGTGCCCAGGCCGCGTCGGCGCCGTCGAGGTCGACGGAGCTGTGGTGCTCCAGGACGGTCCGCGGCAGACCCGGGTCCTCGGGGTCGAGCATCTCGCGGTAGGTGCGGGCGTTCTGCTGGGTGATGCTCGTGTAGGGGACGGCCACCACCACCCGCCGGTGCCCGTGCGCGGCCGCGTGGTGCAGGGCGAAGCCGGCGGAGGCGAACGTCTTCCCGGCACCGGTGGGTGCGGGCAGCACATACATGCCGGGCGCGCTGGTCGCCGCGCCCACCACCTCCTCGTACACCCGTTCGCGGATGCCGTCGATCTTCGAGGGACGGCGCCGGGAGAGGGCCTTGCACCGACGCTTCTCGAACACCGCGGCCAGCTGCGCCATGTCGGCGTCCGCCCGTACCTGCACGGGCGTGTCGGTGAAGTGGGCGCCGGTGTCGAGGAAGTCGGCGTCCACCACACAGCTGAACAGCATCCGCACCAGCAGGTCACGAGCGAGAGCCCCGTCCGGGCCCTTCAACGCGGATACCCAGGCAGGCAGGGGGACGCGCCCAGACGGAACGATCTCGGGGACGTCGGCCGCAGTGCGGGTGATCGCCTCCTCGATCAGCTTCTGGTCCGGATGAGTACCGGACTTGACGGCCTGGACGAGGTCCTTCACCTTCTGGTGGGCGGGCAGTCCGCCATGGTGCCCCTGCACGACGGCGCCGAACGGAACCCCGGCGTGCGAGGCGGCCAGCCACGCGCCGGCCTCCTTGTGGGGGACACCGACCCCGCGCTTGTGCCGCTCCGCCCCGTCCAGACCGTGCTGCCAGGCGCAGGAGCCCTTCCCGACGTCGTGGACCAGCGCCAGGTACTCGGCCAACTCACCTGCCCCAAAGGCCGATCCGAACCGGCGGGCCAGAGCAGCGGATCCCCGGAGATGATCCTCCAGAGTGTGGCGGGCACCTGATACGTTTCGGCTGTGGGCCCACAACGGCACCACCGCGCTGCTTGAACCCTCCATAGCGACTGCTGTGTTCACAGCCGGACCGTAGCGCCGCGGGCTGACATCTGGGGCCGACGGTTCGGAACCCCAAGCATGCAGCCGACATGCGGATCGCACCGAAGCAGAATGCCCGAACTCTGCTGATTTGTCTGCTCCGTATGGTGTATAGGAACGCAGTCCATCAGCGGAAACCGCTGATGGACTGGCGTGGCGGTCGTCCTTCGGGACGGCCGAGGATCGCAACTTGAACAGCGTCCAGACGATGCCCTGCGGGTCGTGGTGGCGGTCGTCCTTCGGGACGGCCGAGGATCGCAACAGGATCATTCAGCGGGTCGATGGCCGGCCGTGGCTGCAGTGGCGGTCGTCCTTCGGGACGGCCGAGGATCGCAACAGCGCCGCCTTCCTGCTCCACGACCGCCCCGGCGTGGTGGCGGTCGTCCTTCGGGACGGCCGAGGATCGCAACTCGGACCGGAGCGCGGTGAGCCACGGCCCATCGGCGGTGGCGGTCGTCCTTCGGGACGGCCGAGGATCGCAACACGGCCTGGTCGTAGCTGTCGGCCCGCTGCCGGCCGTGTGGCGGTCGTCCTTCGGGACGGCCGAGGATCGCAACGGCTGCTCGGCCTCGGCCGCGGCCGGCGCTGCGGGGCGTGGCGGTCGTCCTTCGGGACGGCCGAGGATCGCAACACCGTCGACACCGAGTGGGTCGGAGCCGGCCAGTCCCGTGGCGGTCGTCCTTCGGGACGGCCGAGGATCGCAACCGTATCTACACGGTCAATTCGACCGCCAACCGCACGGTGGCGGTCGTCCTTCGGGACGGCCGAGGATCGCAACACCCCCAGCCGGCGCGACCGCGACCGCGAGCACCGCGTGGCGGTCGTCCTTCGGGACGGCCGAGGATCGCAACCACGTGACTCGGCCCGGATCGGACACGGTCTCTGGTGGCGGTCGTCCTTCGGGACGGCCGAGGATCGCAACTACTGGCTGCCCGAGGGCGTCTCGGTGCAGCCGCCGGGTGGCGGTCGTCCTTCGAGACGGCCGAGGATCGCAACCCCTACTCGAAGACCGACCAGGCCGCGAAGGGCGAGGTGGCGGTCGTCCTTCGGGACGGCCGAGGATCGCAACTCCTCGTCCGGGATCGTGACGTCGAACGGCACGACCGTGGCGGTCGTCCTTAGGGACGGCCGAGGATCGCAACTCTTCCACCGTCGGCCGCGGAGTGTGGGCAGCCGGGTGGCGGTCGTCCTTCGGGACGGCCGAGGATCGCAACCATCCCCTTGCGGGGACGCTGGGCACTACCCAACACGCGTGGCGGTCGCCCTTCGGGACGGCCGAGGATCGCAACCTGAACGAGCTGGCCGCCCGGTGAGCCGCAGCACCCAGGTGGCGGTCGTCCTTCGGGACGGCCGAGGATCGCAACGCGGTGAACAGTACGGAGCCGATACCGTCCGCGTGGAGGTGGCGGTCGTCCTTCGGGACGGCCGAGGATCGCAACAAGACCCGCGAGGCCGAGTTCGGCCCGGGGATGCTCAAGTGGCGGTCGTCCTTCGGGACGGCCGAGGATCGCAACACGTCGGTGGGTGATGGCTGCGGGTCGGTGGTGCAGCGTGGCGGTCGCCCTTCGGGACGGCCGAGGATCGCAACAGCATGGGACGAGTCAAGCCCGGCCGAGGACGGCGCGTGGCGGTCGTCCTTCGGGACGGCCGAGGATCGCAACGCCGAAACGATCACCTTCAACGGCGACGGCGCGGTCGTGGCGGTCGTCCTTCGGGACGACCGAGGATCGCAAGGGGCCGACCACTCCGTCCATCTCCAGGCCGGTGCAGGGTGGCGGTCGTCCTTCGGGACGGCCGAGGATCGCAACATCGAGGGCCTCAACTCAGCCATGGACCTGTCGGCCGGTGGCGGTCGCCCTCCGGGGCGGCCGAGGATCGCAACGACAAGAAGGTATCGGGGGCGTGGCTGGTGGATCTCTCGTGGCGGTCGCCCCTCGGGGTGGCCGAGAGTCCTAGCTCCGATGCCGAGGTTCAGGCACCGCAGGAGGCCCGATGGTGAGCAGTCAGATGATCTCCGTTGATAAATAAACTATCCGATCAATATCGATCAAGAAATGACTGAAATGAGTCGTGTTCTTGTTTTGATCTGTCTCGTTCTTTCTTTTCTCGTGCTTCCTTCGTCGTTGTTGCTTGCAATTGATCGAACCCTTTCGGTGGTTGAGTTGCTAGGTGATTCCGCAGCTTGTCCTGGTGTCGGTGGCCGGGTTTATGGTCTCTGCGATGTATGCAGCCGGGTCGGCTTCATGTCCATTGCGTGAAAGGGTAGTTGTGGTGACTGGAAGGGTTGAGATGGCGGGGGAGCGGGATGCTCTGGCCCGCCGCCGGGGGAACGGGAGGTGGGTGTTCCCGGATCTGGTGGCGGAGGTGTGGGGGCCTCTTGCGTGTTTCACCAGACCGGAGTTGAAGGCGGAGCGGGTGAGTTATCCGGTGATGACACCCTCGGCCGCGGTGGGGGTGCTGGAGGCGATCTATTGGAAGCCGGAGTTCCGTTACGTGGTGCGGGCGATCGAGGTGCTGCGGCCTATTCGGTGGATGCAGGTGCGTCGCAACGAGGTGAAGTCGGTCGTCACGGCGAAGAAGGTGCAGGAGCTCCAGTCGACCCCGGGGGCCCGGTACGACGTGGAGGAGGACCGGGATCAGCGGAACACGACGGCGTTGGCGGACGTGGCCTACCGGATCCGGGCGCAGATCGTTCTGGCCCGGCACGCGAACGCGCCGGAGGAGAAGTACCGGGAACAGTTGCGGCGCCGGGTCGATCGGGGGGCGTGCTTCTCGCAGCCGTTCCTGGGGTGCCGGGAGTTCAGCGCGTCGTTCGGGCCTGCGACGGATGCGCCCGCGTTGGCGGGGCGGACGGAGGAGTTGGGGGTGATGCTGCACTCGATCGTCTACACCCCCAAGGGCGAGCGCTACCGGTGGTTCCGGGCGCGGCTGGTGGACGGGGTGATGGAGGTGCCCGAGGAGCCGTTGTCCGCGGACGCGGTGGCGATGCCGTCGGCGCCGTGGCGTGCCGGCAGCGAGGGGTGAGGGGGTGCTGCTGCAGCGGTTGACCGAGCAGGCCGGACGGCTGGAGGGCCTGCCGCCGGAGTTCTACCGGTACCGGCAGATCGACTGGGTGTTGATGGTCACGACGGGTGGCGCGGCCCCGGAGCTGGTGGACCGCAGGCCACCGGCGAAGTCCAGGGCCGAGGCGGTCGTCGAGGCGGTGCCCTACGTGCAGCGCTCGGGGACGAAGGTTCCGCCGTTCCTGGTGGTGGACACGGCGGAGTTCGTCCTGGGCCGTGCGCGCGGTGCCACCGACGAGGAGGGGCCGGCGGAGAAGGACGTCGCGGAGGCGGCCCGCCGGCGGGGCGAGTACCTGGCGCTGCTGCGCCGATGGGTGGCCGAGGCGTCCGACGAACCGTCGGCCGCCCTGGTGCTCGACGTGCTGACCCAGGGCGTCCCGGCGGACAAGAGGTGGGAGGAACTGGAGGCCCGACACACCGTCGCGGTGCTCGTGGACGGCCGGTGGCTGCACGAACGCGCTTCGGTGCGGGAGTTGTGGGCCCGTGTGGTGCGCGAGCGCAAAGGCGCCGGTGGCGGGCAGCAGGAGCTGTGCCTGGTCTGCGGGGAGCCGGGCGACCTGCTGTCGACGATCCCCGAGCCGATCAAGAAGGGCGCGATCCCTTCGGTCGGCGGTAGCAACGAGGCCCAGCTGATCAGCGTCAACTCGCCCGCGCAGGGGCGCGGCGCAGCCACCAAGCTGGTCAACACCCCGGTGTGCGACCGCTGCGGAGGCCGCGCGATGGCCGCCCTCAACAACATGCTCGCCTCCGACGGCCACCGCCGCTCCCTGGGCGACGGCGTCCTGCTGTGGTGGACCCGCGAACCACTGGGCGAGGCGCTCTTCGAACTCGTCGACGACAACGACCCGGACCCGCAGGCCATTGCCCACCTCATCGACAGCCTCCACCACAGACCCGACCCGGCCACCGCAGACCGCATCGAACCCAACGACTTCTACGCCCTCACCCTGGGCCTGAACAACGCCCGCACCGTGGTGCGCGAATGGCTCGACATCCCCGTCCAGACGGTCAAGGCCAACCTCGGCGCCTGGTTCGATGACCACGGCGTCTTCGACGGCTGGCGCGGCACCACCCGCTACCTTCCCCTGTGGCTGCTCGCCCTCGCCACCGGCCGCCACAACGGCACCCAGTACGCCAAAGGCACTGCACCGCGCGGCATCGAACGCGAACTCCTGCGCACCGCACTGCACCGTACCCCGCCCCCGGCGCACCTGCTGCCGCACCTGCTCCAGCGTATCCGCGCCGACCACCGCATCGACGCCCCGCGCACCGCCCTGTTGCGCCTCGCCCTCAACCGCTCCCACGATCGAACGGACCGCCCGATGCCCAGGCTCGACCCCGACAGCACCGATCCCGCCTACCTGTGCGGGCGGGCGTTCGCCGTCCTCGAGGCGATCCAGACGGCTGCGCTGCCGGACGTGAAGGCCACCATCGGCGACAAGTACTTCGGCACCGCGATGACCGCCCCGGCCGCCGTCCTGGCCAACCTCCGCCACGGAGCCAACGCCCACCTCAAGCGCCTGCGCCGCGACAAGAAGGGTGCCCACTACGTCCTGAACGAGCGGCTGGCACAGGTCTTCGGAGCTTTCACCGACGACCTCCCCACCCACCTGTCGCCCCGCGAGCAGGCCCGCTTCGTCATCGGCTACGAGCAGCAGCGCGCCGCCGACTTCGCCGCCCGCGCCGCAGCGAAAGCCGAGAAGGCCGCCAAGTCCGCCGCGAACAGCCCCGACGAGCCTGCCTCCTGACTCTGCGCCACCACCGTCCGCACCGCACCCCCCTATTGGAGAACGAGACCCTCATGGCCACCGAAGCCCACCTCGACCCCACCCGCAAGCACGACTTCGTGTTCCTCGTCGAAGCCGTCGACAGCAACCCCAACGGCGACCCCGACGCGGGCGGAAACCCCCGCACCGACCCCGTCTCCGGGCAGGGACTGATCACCGACGTCGCCATCAAGCGCAAGATCCGCAACACCGTCGCCATGCTCAACCAGCACCAGCCCAAGCCCGGTTACGACATCTACGTCGAGGCGGGCGTCGCCCTCAACAGCCAGCACGAACGCGCCTACACCGCCCTCGGCCCCGAGACCCAGCAGGTCGACGCCCGCACCTGGATGTGCCAGACCTTCTACGACATCCGCATGTTCGGTGCCGTCATGAGCACCGGTAAGAAGCCCGCCGGACGCGTCCAGGGCCCGATGCAGCTCACCTTCTCCCGCTCCATCGACCCGATCACCCCCCTGGAGATCGGTATCACCCGCGTCACCCCCACCAAGCAGGAAGACGTCGACGCCTTCAACAACCCCACCGAGGACAAGAAGGGCAAGGAGACCGAGATGGGCACCAAGCACATCGTCCCCTACGCCCTCTACCGCGGCAGCGGCCACTTCAGCGCCCCCCTCGCCGCCCGCACCGGCGTCACCAGCGACGACCTCGCCATGTTCTGGCGCGCCTTCCAGCTCATGTTCGAACACGACCGCGCCGCCGCCCGCGGCAGCCTCGCCCTGCGCGGCCTCTACGTCTTCACCCACGACGATGCCTTCGGCCGCCTGCCCGCCCACACCCTCTTCGACCGCATCCGCATCAAGCAGCTCCACGACGCCACCGCCCGCAACATCACCGACTACGGCCCCGTCGACATCGACGACACCGGACTCGCCGAAGCCGGCGTCACCCTCAAGCCCCTCGTCGACCCCAACGAAGCCTTCCCCCGCCCCCTCGGATGAGCATCCCCGCACGCCTGCCGGGAGAGAACGGCCAACCTCAGCCCCAGGTCGCCCTCTCCTGGCTGGAGCACTACACCTACTGCCCCCGCCAGTGCGCCCTCATCGTCATCGAGGACGCCTTCACCGACGACGCCGCCACCACCCGCGGGACCCTCCTCCACCAACGCGTCGACACGCCGGGCAACAAGGGCCGCGGCACCGTCCGCACCCTGCACGCCCTCCCTGTCTGGCACGACGACCTGGGCCTCACCGGTACCTGCGACACCGTCGAACTCCACGACAACGGCACCATCCTGCCCATCGAGCACAAATCAGGCCGCTATCACCCGCACGGCCCCGCCGACGTCCAAGCCGCCGCCCAAGCCATCTGCCTACAACAGATGTTCCAACGCCCCGTCCCCGAGGCCGCCGTCTATTCCGCGGTCGACCGACGCCGCCACACCGTCACCATCACCCCCGAACTCCACCAACGCGTCCTCACCACCACCCGAGCGGTCCGCGAACTCCTCACCACCCGTCAACTCCCGCCGCCCCCAACCGACAACCGGCCCTGCCGACGCTGCTCCATGGCCGGCACCTGCATTCCCAGCGTCCTCACCCGCACCCGCCACTACCAGCACGCCCTCAACGACCTCTACACCCTCCCCGACGAAGAACCCACACGCCCATGACCCTCGAACTCCTCAACACCCTCTACGTCCAAACCCAAGGCACCGACCTCCGCCTCGACCAGGACACCCTCCGCATCCACCTCCCCGACACCCCCGGTCGCAAGACCCTCCCCCTGCGCCGCCTCGACGCCATCGTCGTCTACGGCCACATCAACCTCTCCACCGAACTCCTCACCCGCTGCGCCCAGGACGCCCGTCCCGTCACCTGGATGACCCGGGGCGGCCGCTTCCAAGCCCGCCTCGAAGGCCCCGTCCGCGGCAACGTCCTCCTGCGCCACGAACAGCACCGAGCCCACACCGACCCCGCGCAACGACTCGGCATCGCCCGCAGCACCGTCGCGGGCAAGATTCGAAACAGCCGCTGGGTCCTGCTCCGAGCCGCCCGCGACAGTAAAACCGATGCTCAGACCCGCATCCGCGAAGCGGCCGCCAAACTTGCCGAAGGACTCGCCGACACCCAGAACGCGGACTCACTGGACACCCTAATGGGCATCGAAGGCAACGCCGCCCGCCACTACTTCGCCGGACTCCGCGACATCCACCGCCCCACCGACGAGATTCCCGCCTTCACCCACCGCAACCGGCGCCCGCCCACCGACCCCGTCAACGCCACCCTCTCCTTCACCTACGGACTCCTGCGCAACCTCGTCCACGGCGCCATAGAACAAGTCGGCCTCGACCCCTACATCGGCTTCCTCCACGGCCTGCGCCCCGCCAAACCGGCCCTCGCCCTCGACCTGATGGAAGAGTTCCGCCCCGTCCTGGCCGACCGCTTCGCCCTCACCCTCCTCAACCGCCGCGAACTGAGGGCCCACCACTTCGAAACCCTCGCCGGAGGAGCCGTCAACCTCACCGAAGACGGCCGCAAAACCCTCCTCGCCGCATGGCAGGAATGGAAGACCCAGCCCTGGGAACACCCGATTGCCGGCCGCACGATCCCCGCCGCACTCCTGCCCGTCATGCAGTGCCGCATCCTCGCCCGCCACATTCGAGGAGACCTCCCCGGCTACCTCCCCTGGACGGCCAGCTGATGGACCTCCTGCTCACCTACGACGTCGATACCACCACCCCTGAAGGCCGCCGCCGACTCCGGAAAGTCGCCAAACTCTGCGAAGGCCACGGCCTACGAGTCCAGAAGTCCGTTTTCGAGATCGTCGCCACCGACATCGACCTCCTCCACCTCCTGGACGACATCGGCAAGACGATCGACACAGACATCGACAGCATCCGGATCTACCGGCTCCCCCACAACGGCTTCAACGACGTACGGACACTGGGCACCGCCCGGATCCAACCCCACCGCGAGGACCTGGTCCTGTGACAGCCTTGGGTTCGGAACCCCAAGCACACACGCAACACGCAGATCGCACCGAATCGTGATGCCCGAATTGAGTGGAATCAACCGGTGAACAAGACCTGGATTGCCCTCGCTCACGAAGGGTTCCCCCTGGTCGTTCGCTGTGGCGGTCGTCCTTCGGGACGGCCGAGGATCGCAACGTGGTCTTCGGCTGGCTCTTGATGTGCTGCGCGCCGGTGGCGGTCGTCCTTCGGGACGGCCGAGGATCGCAACTCGCTCAGGCCCTGGTCGACGGGCACGACGGTCGTCGTGGCGGTCGTCCTTCGGGACGGCCGAGGATCGCAACTCGGACGCCCGGCGCTCCAGCGCGGTGACCATGCGGGTGGCGGTCGTCCTTCGGGACGGCCGAGGATCGCAACGCCTCCGTCGCCGAGCCGTCCGCCGTCCGGGCCCCGCGTGGCGGTCGTCCTTCGGGACGGCCGAGGATCGCAACAGGCTCTCCTTGAATTCGGTGATCCACGCGTCGTCGGTGGCGGTCGTCCTTCGGGACGGCCGAGGATCGCAACTGCCGGTCCAGCTCGTCGATCACCTTGAGCGGGATGGTGGCGGTCGTCCTTCGGGACGGCCGAGGATCGCAACTTGATGTCCGAAAGGGCGAAGGACCTCCAACCACCAGTGGCGGTCGTCCTTCGGGACGGCCGAGGATCGCAACCACTGGCGAGGCCCGCTGCTTCACGCGGCCCCGACGTGGCGGTCGTCCTTCGGGACGGCCGAGGATCGCAACCTCGACGCCACCAGCCGCGTCCCCCTCGCCTCCTAGTGGCGGTCGTCCTTCGGGACGGCCGAGGATCGAAACACCAGACCGTCGCTGAGGGCGTCGCCCATGGTCAGGTGGCGGTCGTCCTTCGGGACGGCCGAGGATCGCAACCCCACCACAGGCACCGGGCGGAGGGGCCGGATCGGCGTGGCGGTCGTCCTTCGGGACGGCCGAGGATCGCAACCCAGCCGGTGCGGGTGAGCAGGGTGTCGATGTCGATGTGGCGGTCGTCCTTCGGGACGGCCGAGGATCGCAACCTGAACAAGCGTCAGCCGTAGACTGACGGCACGACGGGTGGCGGTCGTCCTTCGGGACGGCCGAGGATCGCAACACGGCCGCTGGGCCGCGGGCGTGATCGGCACCGCGCTGTGGCGGTCGTCCTTCGGGACGGCCGAGGATCGCAACCACCTGCGCCCGGTGCCGCCCGTTGATCGCCTCGAGTGGCGGTCGTCCTTCGGGACGGCCGAGGATCGCAACCCGAGCTCCGCGATGACCGTCCGACCCTCCTCCGAGTGGCGGTCGTCCTTCGGGACGGCCGAGGATCGCAACCTGTTGATGACGAGCGGCTGGCCGTTGCCGTCCGTGGTGGCGGTCGTCCTTCGGGACGGCCGAGGATCGCAACAGGAATCTCCGATCGTGAGGGCCGGTCAGGCGACGGCGTGGCGGTCGTCCTTCGGGACGGCCGAGGATCGCAACTGTTCTCCATGGGTGGTGCGGTGCCCCGGAGTTGGGGTGGCGGTCGTCCTTCGGGACGGCCGAGGATCGCAACCGCAAGTCCAGCCACAGCAACGGGGACGGAAACTGCGTGGCGGTCGTCCTTCGGGACGGCCGAGGATCGCAACGCGTCGATCTCCGACCAGTTGTCCAGCAGTTCCTGCGGTGGCGGTCGTCCTTCGGGACGGTCGAGGATCGCAACTACGACACGCTCGTCGGCCGGACGATCACCGACGAGGTGGCGGTCGTCCTTCGGGACGGCCGAGGATCGCAACGCGTTCTGGGCCGCAGGCAAGGCGCTCTAAGTGGTGGCGGTCGTCCTTCGAGACGGCCGAGGGCTGCAACCGGGGACGGGCTGTCGGCCTGGTTTTATTGCGCGAGTCGAAGCTGACGTCCCGTTGTATCAGGTCAGCATGAGTTTGAGTGCGGCCTGCTCCACACACCCGTACCTGGGAATCCAAGTCTCTTGAGCCACAGCAGCGCTAGCCGCGCAACGAGGTCGGTTGACCCACGCGGGCGGTCGAACCGATCTTTCGGAGAATATGACCTGGACAGCTGTTTGTTCAGGTCATGGTGGTGGTGGACGGCAGTCGGTGGCGTGGCCAGGGGCGTCTGGGCACGCGGTCCGCCGTCCTGGGTCCCTTCACTCGTCCTACGTGCCCAGGTACGCTCTCGACACCGGATGGGCGGACGTAGAAGCCGAGGTTCTCCGGCAGCTCCACCTCGTCCACCCAGTCGGGCAGCGGCGGCAGCGCCGTCCCCTGCCCCAGCAGCACCGTCCGCACCCCGTGCTGCGCCCCGTCCTGGGCGGCCACCGAGGCGAGCAGCGCGGTGAGTTCGGCGGGCCGGTCGCCCATGGTCAGTACCACCACGCCGAGTGTCGGTTCCATGCGGTCGTGTCCCTTCGCGCGCCTGCCGGTCCGGCCCACCGTAGCGGTTGCCCAGCGCGCAGGAGCGGTCACCCGTCGAGGGGCCGCTGTCGGTGCGCGGCCCCGGGAGCGGTGGCCGCCCCGCATTGCGGCCCGTCCGGCCCGCGGAGACGCTGGACGCAGCGGGCGGCACGCCCGTCCGCGTGAGCCGAGGAGGCCACCGGTGAAGTTCATCCAGATCATCGAGTACCGGACCGGGCGGATCGACGCGTTCAACGAGCTGCTGGACGAATGGGTCGCCAAGAACGAGGGCCACCGCCTCGCGGTGCGCGCCCTGCAGACCAGGGACCGCGACGGCACCGACACCTACCTGAACATCGTGGAGTTCCCCTCGTACGAGGTGGCGATGGAGAACTCGCAGCGCCCCGAGACCGCCGAGTTCGCGGCCCGCGCCGCCGAGTTGTGCGACGGCCCGCCCACCTTCCGCAACCTGGACGTGATCGGCGACCGCACCCTGCTCGACTGAGCCCGCCGAACCCCCCGAACCCCCGCTCGACGCTCGACCGGATCCCGCGAGCGGGGCTGGCCAACCGGGCCCCCGGCCGCACAGCATGGGTACCCGTCGGTACCGTCCGGTCCCAGGAGGCCACCTTGTCGCACGAGCCGCACGCCCCGCACGCCCCGCACGCGCCGCAGCCGCACGCCCCGCACGAGTCCGCCGCCCCCCTCCCGCCGCTCAGCTACTCCTCCGGCCCGGCCGCCGCCCCGCTGCTCGGCGACACCATCGGCGCGAACCTCGACCGCGCGGTGCGGGCCTTCCCGGAGCGGGAGGTGCTGGTCGAGTGCGCCACCGGCCGGCGCTGGACGTACGCCGAGTTCGCGGCCGACGTGGACGCGGTGGCGCTCGGGCTGCGCGCACGGGGCGTCGGCACGGGCGACCGGGTGGGCATCTGGGCGCCCAACCGGGCCGAGTGGACGCTCACCCAGTACGCCACCGCCCGGCTCGGCGCGATCCTGGTGACGATCAACCCGGCGTACCGCGCGCACGAGTTGGCGTACGTGCTGGACCAGGCGGGCGTGCGGCTGCTGGTGGCGGCCGAGCGGTTCAGGACCTCCGACTACGCGGCGATGATCGCCGAGGTGCGCCCGCGCTGCCCGGAGCTGGCGGACGTGGTGCTGCTGGACGGCCCGGACTGGCCGGAGCTGCTGGCCGCCGGGCGGGCCCGCGAGCGGGACGGCGGCCGGGAGGAACTCGCGGCGATCGAGCGGGAGTTGAGCGCGGACGACCCGATCAACATCCAGTACACCTCGGGCACCACCGGCTTCCCGAAGGGCGCGACGCTCTCGCACCACAACATCCTGAACAACGGCTACTTCGTCGGCGAGCTGTGCAACTACACCGAGCAGGACCGGATCTGCCTCCCGGTGCCGTTCTACCACTGCTTCGGGATGGTGATGGGCAACCTCGCCGCCACCTCGCACGGCGCCTGCACGGTGATCCCGGCCCCGGCCTTCGACGCGGCCACCACGCTGGCCGCGGTGGCCGCCGAGCGGTGCACCTCGCTGTACGGGGTGCCGACCATGTTCATCGCCGAGCTCGCCGATCCGGGCTTCGACGGGTACGACCTGTCCAGCCTGCGCACCGGCATCATGGCGGGCGCCCCGTGCCCGGCCGAGGTGATGAAGGGCGTGCGGGAGCGGATGGGCATGGCGGAGGTGTCGATCTGCTACGGCATGACGGAGACCTCCCCGGTCTCCACCCAGACCCGGGCCGACGACCCGGTCGAGCGCCGGGTCTCCACCGTCGGCCGGGTCGGGCCGCACCTGGAGGTCAAGGTGGTCGACCCGGAGACCGGCCGCACCCTCCCGCGCGGCGAGCCCGGCGAACTGTGCACCCGCGGCTACTCGGTGATGCTCGGCTACTGGGCGGAGCCGGCCAGGACCGCCGAGGTGGTCGACGCCGCCCGCTGGATGCACACCGGCGACCTGGCGGTGATGGACGAGGAGGGGTACCTGTCGATCACCGGCCGGATCAAGGACATGGTGATCCGCGGCGGCGAGAACGTGTACCCGCGCGAGATCGAGGAGTTCCTGTACACCCACCCGGACGTGCTCGACGTCCAGGTGATCGGGGTGCCCGACACCAGGTACGGCGAGGAGCTGATGGCCTGGGTGCGGATGCGCGAGGGCGCGCCGCCGCTCACGGCCGAGGCGGTGCGCGCATTCTGCACCGGACGGCTGGCCCACTTCAAGATCCCGCGCTACGTGCACGTGGTCGAGGAGTTCCCGATGACGGTCACCGGCAAGGTCCGCAAGGTCGAGATGCGCGAGCTGGCGGTGGCCGTCCTGGCGGGGGAGGGCGGCGCCGCCCGCTGACGCGCGTCGACCCGCGCCGACCAGCGGGTTCCCGGAGGCCGGATCCCGCCAGGGGTCCGGTCTCCGCGCGCGCCGTCCGGCACGGAAGCTGTCGCAGGTCTTGACGCCCACTTTTCTCATACGTTAAATCTCGGCGTGAAGTAAGCGGACGTGGTCTGCGGCCGACGCCGAGTCAGTGCGCCGCCCGGGCCCGCCGCCGTCCCCCTCCCGGATCCCACCAGACGGGTGTGCACCCCCATGAACCGAGCTCCCCGGTCCCGCAGATACGGCCTCGCGGCAGCCGCCGCGACCGCCCTCGTCGCGGCCCTCGTCGCCCCCACCACCCAGGCCGCCGCGGCCCCCGTGCCGCCCGGCGGCGGCAGCCTCGGCGAGAACGTGATCGTCCTCGACCCGAGCATGCCCAAGGCCCAGGTCCAGGACCGCCTGAACGCCCTCGCCCAGGCCCAGGCCGGCAACGAGTTCGGCCCCCAGCGCTACGCGATCCTGTTCAAGCCCGGCACCTACGGCACCACCGCCGACCCGCTGGTCTTCCCGGTCGGCTTCTACGAGAGCGTGGCCGGCCTCGGCCGCAACCCCGGCGACGTGGTGATCAACGGCTCCGTCAACGTGTACAACCAGTGCGTCGGCGGCGACCAGGCGCAGTGCTACGCCACCACCAACTTCTGGCGCTCGCTCAGCAACCTGACCGTCAACGTCGCGGGCCAGAGCGGCTGTTACGGCAACACCGACTTCTGGGCGGTCTCCCAGGCCGCGCCGCTGCGCCGGGTCCAGCTGAACGGCAACGTGACGCTGATGGACTACTGCACCGGCTCGCCCGCCTGGGCCAGCGGCGGCTTCATCGCCGACTCCAAGTTCACCGGCGCCACCGTGGTCAACGGCTCCCAGCAGCAGTTCTTCACCCGCAACAGCAACCTGGACGGCTGGAGCAACGGCGTCTGGAACCAGGTGTTCTGCGGCACCGAGGGCGCCCCCGCCCAGTCCTTCTCCACCGAGCAGGGCGCCTCTCCCTACACCACCCTCGACACCTGCCCGGTCACCCGCGAAGCCCCCTACCCGTACCTGGACGAGGCCGGAAAGTACCGGGTGTTCGTGCCCGCCGCCCAGCGCGACTCCCGCGGCACCACCTGGGAGAACGGCGGAACCCCGGGTCGCTCGCTCTCCCTTGACGACTTCTTCGTGGTCCGCCCCGGCGCCGACGTCAAGCAGATCAACGCCGCCCTCAAGGCCGGCCGCAACCTGCTGCTCACCCCCGGCGTGTACGAGCTGCCCGAGGCGATCAAGGTCACCCGCCCCGGCACCCAGGTGATCGGCCTCGGCTTCGCCACCCTCGTCCCGACCGACGGCAACGCCGCGATCAAGGTCGACGACGTGGACGGCGTCAACGTCTCCGGCCTGATCGTCGACGCCGGGGAGAAGAAGTCGAAGGTGCTGGTGCAGGTCGGCAACCGGGGGAGCAACGACTCGCACCGCGCCGACCCGATCGCGCTGTCCGACGTGTTCTTCCGGGTCGGCGGCGCGCTGAACGGCGCGGCCGACACCGCGCTGGAGGTCAACAGCGACGACACCCTGATCGACGACGCCTGGATCTGGCGCGCCGACCACGGCACCGGCGGCGGCAGCTGGACCAGCGCCCGCAGCGACACCGGACTGGTCGTCAACGGCGACCGGGTCACCGCCACCGGCCTCGCCGTCGAGCACTTCCAGAAGACCGAGGTGCAGTGGAACGGCGAGCACGGCCAGGTGGTGTTCTTCCAGAACGAGAACCCCTACGACGTGCCCAACCAGGCCGCGTGGATGGCGAACAAGCAGCAGAAGGGCTACCCGGCGTTCGCCGTCGGCCCGAAGGTGCAGACCTTCGAGGGCTGGGGCATGGGCAGCTACTCCTACTTCAACCAGGGCGTCGACATCCGCAACGCGATGGCCTTCCAGGCCCCCGTCACCCCCGGCGTCAAGTTCCACGACCTGCTGACCGTCTTCCTCAACGGCTCCGGCGGCATCGACTCGGTGATCAACGGCACCGGCCGCACCGTCGACCCCTCCTTCGGCGGCCCCAGCAACGTCGTCTCCTACCCGTGACGACCTCCCGCTGACCGACCGAACCCCCCGACCCGGCCCGCCGCGCACTCCGGCCCGAGCGCGCGGCGGGCCGCACCGCGTACCGGCCCCCGAGCCGAACTCCGGGGACCGTAACGGCAGTTCACTCCCCCCACATCCCCCCCACCCGTAGCGGAGTCCCCCATGACCGAGCTCAGCCGCCGCAACGCCCTGCTCCTGGCCGCCCTCACGGCCGGCGCCACCGGCCTCACCCTGGCCGGCCCC
The DNA here is from genome assembly GCF_000721345.1 of Kitasatospora sp. NRRL B-11411. Classification (NCBI taxonomy): domain Bacteria; kingdom Bacillati; phylum Actinomycetota; class Actinomycetes; order Kitasatosporales; family Streptomycetaceae; genus Kitasatospora; species Kitasatospora sp. NRRL B-11411. The sequence goes on from NZ_JOGH01000042.1 coordinate 33,900, forward strand.
GCCACCGCCGCCCGGGCCGCCGCTCCCACCGGCCTCGCCTGGGACGCCGACTGGGCGGCCGCCGCGTACGCCGCCGACCCGGCCGCCGCCACCGCCTCCGGCACCGAGGGCGGCCCGTTCGGCCCCGGCGCGGCCTTCGACAACGACGCCGGCACCCGGTTCTCCAGCAACTTCGCCGACGACGCCTGGATCCGGATCGACCTCGGCAGCGTCATCCGGATCACCCAGGTCGTCCTGGTCTGGGAGGCCGCCTACGGCCTCCAGTACGTCGTCGAGGTCTCCCGCGACGGCGCCGCCTGGCAGTCGCTCTACACCGAGAACGCCGGCACCGGCGGCACCACCACCATCCACACCCACCCGCAGCCCGCCCTCGGCCGCCACGTCCGGATGCGCGGCCTGCGGCGCGCCACCCCGTACGGGTACTCGCTGTACGCCTTCCAGGTCTACGGCGGCGCCCCCGCCCCCGCGTCCACCGGCACCGCGAACCTGGCGCTCAACCACCCCGGCTACAGCAACTACTACCAGGACGCCGGCCACACCCCGCTGCACGCCTTCGACGGCGGCGTCCCCGCCGGACTGAGCGGCGACGCCACCAGGTGGGCCAGCGACTGGAACGACCACCGCTGGATCTCCGTCGACCTCGGCGCGACCGCCCGGATCACCGCCGTCGACCTGCACTGGGAGTCCGCCTACGCGGTCGACTACCAGCTCCAGGTCTCCGACGACAACCAGAACTGGCGCACCGTCCACCAGCCCACCGCCGCCGAGGTCGCCGCCCGCGACGCGGACATCGGCACCCCCGGCAGCTCGGCCGGCCTGCACGACGCCGTCACCCTGGCCGCCCCCGCCACCGGCCGCTACGTCCGGATGCTCGGCCTGCGCCGCCGCCGGTTCTACAGCCCCGCCCCCTACACCGCCCAATTCGGCTACTCGCTCTACGAGTTCCAGGTCTGGGGCACCGGCGGCAGCGCCGCCGCCGAGTACCCGGCGGCGCCCGTCGAGAGCACCGGCGCCTACCGCACCGTCTTCTTCGACGACTTCGCGGGCACCGGCCTCGACCGCGGCAAGTGGCGGGTGGTGGTCACCGGCTCCACCATGGGCTCGGTCAACGGCGAGTCGCAGGCGTACGTCGACGACCCCGGCACGTTGAAGGTCTCCGACAGCCAACTGCTCATCACCCCGCGCTACCTGCCCGGCGGCTACACCGCCCCCGGCGGCGGCAGCTACAAGTTCACCTCCGCCCGGATCGACACCAGCACCGCCGTCAGGTTCACCTACGGCCGGGTCAGCGCCCGGATCAAGATGCCCGCCGGGCTCGGCCTGTGGCCCGCGTTCTGGCTGCTCGGCGCCGACGTCGACGACCCCGACGTGTCCTGGCCCGACTGCGGCGAGACCGACATCATGGAGAACATCGGCTACCCGGACTGGACCAGCAGCGCCCTGCACGGCCCCGGCTACTCCGCGGACGGCAACATCGGCGCGCTCCAGCACTTCCCGGCCGGGCAGGACGTCACCGGCTGGCACGTGTACGCCGTCGAGTGGACGCCCACCGCGATGCGCTTCAGCGTCGACGGCACCCAGACCCTGGAGGTGCTCCGGCAGAAGACCCTGGCCACCCGCGGCGCCTGGGCGTTCGACCACGACCAGTACGTGATCCTCAACTTCGCCCTCGGCGGCGCCTACCCGGCCGGCTGGAACAAGGTCACCACCCCGTTCTGGGGCCTGCCGCAGTCCACCGTCGACCAGATCGCCGCCGGCGCGGCCACCCTCGCGGTGGACTGGGTCCGGGTCGAACAGCGGGCCTGACGGGCCGTCCGACCGAATGACGGCATTCTCAGGAAACATTCAGGAATGCCGTCATTCGGCCCAATAACCGGATCGGCGGTCTGACGGATGGTCATCTGGGAGCGCCTTCGCAGGAAGGCGACCCGAACCCCGTCAGAGGAGCACCAGTCTTGTCCCGTCCCGCTCGTCCCACCCGGCGCACCCTGGCCGTCAGCGCCGCGTTCGTCGCCGCCAGCGCCCTCGCGGTCCCCGCCGCGTACTCCACCGACAGCCGGCCCGCCACCCACACCCGGGCCACCGCGGCCCACACCATCAACGAGAACCGGCTGCCCTTCACCACCCGCTTCCAGGGCGACTTCCACGGCGGCATCACCCACATCAGCAACACCCTGATGACCTGTGACGAGACCAAGCCCCCGGTCGACTCGGCCCAGCCCCCCTGCGAGCAGGCCCGCAACGGCGACGGGTCGCGCCCGATCAACAACAACTACCAGATGAAGTACATCAACATCGACGGCCCCGGCCACACCGGCCCGCTCGGCGACACCATCTACTCCTCCAGCTCCGCCGACCTGCAGCTCCCCGAGGGCGCCACCGTCAAGTACGCCCGCCTCTACTGGGGCGGCACCCGCGGCATCGGCGACACCGTCCTGCCCGAGAGCCAGATCGACGAGATCTACCTGAAGTTCCCCGGCGACGGCCAGTACACCAACGTCGCCAACCAGCAGCCCTCCATCGGCTACATCACCACCGACGACGAGAGCAGCTACCAGGCGTCCGCCGACATCACCGAGCAGGTCCGCAACCACGGCTCCGGCACCTACGAGGCCGCCGACATGGACTCCGTCGTCAAGCCGCACAGCTGGGGCGGCTGGACCATCGTGGTCGCCTACGAGCGCGACTGCGAACCCCTGCGCCACCTGCACATCTGGGACGGCTTCCAGCCCGAACTGCCCAACAGCCCCGCCCTCACCGGCGTCCTGAGCGGCATCCGGACCCCCGCCAGCGGCCCCGTCACCGGCCACCTCGGCTGGGTCGTCTACGACGGCGACCACAAGTGGACCGGCGACACCATGGACATGAAGTCCACCAACGGCCCGCTCACCCGCTTCAGCGACGCCCTGCACCCGGCGAACGACGCCTTCACCTCCAACCTCGACAACGCCGACCCGGCCCAGCGCTTCCCCCGCAACCCGGCCTACCCGAACTCCTTCGGCTACGACGCCAACCGCTGGGACGTCTCCCCGTACCTGCGCAACGGCGACACCGACATCTCCGTCACCGTCAACACCGAGGGCGACGGCTACAACCTCGGCGTCTTCTACGCCGACGTCGACATCGCCCCCGCCACCCTCCGCAGCATGAAGACCCAGCCCCGCTCCTCCTGGACCGGACAGCAGTAACGATCCGCCCAGTCCGCCCGGGCCCGCCGCAGCCACCTCCCCGGCCGCGGCGGGCCCGCGGCCGTCCGGCACCGGCCGCGGGCCCGCAACCCCGGTTCGGCCGTCCGGGGGAAGCGGGGGTTCGCGGCCCGGGGCGGGGGAACCGATGGCGGGTGGACGTGCTCGCGGTGGTGTGCGCGGTGCTCGGAGCTGCCTCCAACGCGGCCGGGACCGCCTTTCAACGGAAAGCCGCCTCGCAGGTGGCGCGGGGCGGGGGACTGCGGTTCCTGGCCGTACTGGCCCGGGACCCGGCCTGGCTGGCGGGCATCCTGGGCGTGATGGGCGCCGCACTGTTCCAGGCCCTGGCCCTGGTGCTCGGACCGCTCGCCCTGGTGCAGCCCGTGTTCGTGCTGGAACTGCCGTTCGCCCTGCTGATCGCCGCACCCCTGCTGCACCGCCGGATCCCCGCCGCCGGCTGGGCGGGCGTCACGGCGGTGGTCGGCGGCCTCGCCCTGTTCCTCGCCTGCGCCGCCCCCACCGGGGCCGACGACCAGGCCCCGATGAGCCGCTGGACCCCCGTCCTGGCCGGCTGCCTCGGCACGATGGCGCTGTGCGTCGCCGCCGCCCGCGGCCGCGGACCGGTGTTCCGCGCCGGAGCCCTGGGCACCGCCGCCGCGATCGGCAACGCCCTGACCGCCGCCCTGCTCAAGTCCGCCACCGGCACCTTCTCCGACCACGGCCCGGCCGCCTTCCTCACCACCTGGCAGACCTACGGCTTCGCCCTCACCGGCATCGCCGCCGTCCTCCTGCTGGAGAACGCCCTCCAGGCCGGCCCGCTGGTCGCCTCCCAACCCGCCCTGACCATCGGCGACGCCGCCGTCAGCCTGCTGCTCGGCATCGTCCTGTTCGACGAGACGATCCGCACCGGCCCCCTGCTCATCCCCGAACTCCTCGCCGTCGCCCTGGTCGCCACCGGCGTGATCACCCTGGTCCGCGCCGTCCCGAACATCCGCGAGACCCCGCACTGACACCCGGCACCGACGGCCCGTCGGAACCGGCCGGGAGGTGCGGGCGCCCGTCCCCCACGACGGGTGGCGGAGGCCGAGGGGGAGCGCGCTGTGACGGCGGACGGGCCCGCGGGCCGAACTCGCCGTCGTCGGGTGACGGGTGGTCAGGAGAGCGCGGGGGGGCGAACGGTGCCCTCCGGCGGGGTCAGTCGTCCCCGGGCCCCTGGTCGTGCTCCTTCTCCTGCTGGTGCTCCTGGGCGTGCTCCCGGCGGTGGCTGCGGACGTAGTGCACCAGCACCGCCACCACGGCGAGGCCCGCCACGACCAGGGCGGCGGTGCGGCCGACGGTGCCCTCCACCCGGCTGTAGGCCGCGCCCGCGAAGTAGCCGAGCAGAACAAAGCCGACGCCCCACAGCAGGCCGCCGATGGCGTTGAAGAGCAGGAACCGGCGGTAGGGCATCCGGGACACCCCCGCCAGGGCGGGCATCAGGGCGCGGAAGAAGGCCACGAACCGGCCCAGCAGCACGGCCGCCGGGCCCCGGCGGCGGATCAGCTCCCGGGCCCGGCCGATCCGGTCCGCGTGGCGGCGCAGCGACTTGGTCTCCAGCACCCGCGGGCCCAGCCGCCGCCCCACCTCGTAGCCGACCGAGTCGCCGAGCACCGCCGCGGCCACCACCGTCACCAGCATCCAGCCCAGCGAGACGCTGCCCTGGTGGGCCAGCACGCCGCCGAGCACCGCCGCGGTCTCGCCGGGCAGCACGAAACCGAAGAACAGCGCGTCCTCGGCGAACACCAGCGCCGCCACCACCGCGTACACCACCGGCCCGGACAGGCCGCCCAGCCAGTCGGTCACCGACTTCATCAGGACCACCTCGCTCCCGTCCCACCGTAACGTGCGGACACCGGCCGGGGTGGGGACCCGCGCCGCCGCAGCGGGCAGACTGAGGAGGTGACCGAGACTCCGCTCGCCAAGGGCGCCAACCTGCCGATCGACGCTGCCGCCGTCCGGGCCGCACTCTCCTGGCGGGCCGGGCCGGGCGTCCCGGCGGTGGGCACCGCCGCGCTGCTGCTCGGCCCGGACGACGGGCCCCGGCTGGTCCGCACGCACGCCCCCGGCGTCCTGGTGCGGCCGGACGGGATCGACGTCGACCTGGCCGCGCTGGCCCCCGCCGTCCAGCGGGTGCTGCTGCTGGCCGTCACCGACGAGGCCGGCCTCGGCGCCGTCCCCGGCCTGTCGCTGCTGCTCGGCGACGCCCGCACCGGGGCCGGCCTGGCCCGCTTCGATCCCGAGCCGGGCGCGGAGCGCGCCCTGGTCTGCGGCGAGCTGTACCGGCGCGACGGCCGCTGGAAGTTCCGCGCCGTCGGCCAGGGCTGGACGGACGGCCTGGCGGGCCTCGCCGTCGCGCACGGGTTCACCCTCCCCGAGCCCGAGCCGGAGCCGGAGCCCGAGATGCCTTCGGTGCAGGCGCAGGTGCCGGTGCCGGTGCCGGTGCCGTTGCCCCTGCCCGGGCCGGAGCTGACGGCCGGTCAAGGGGAGGAGGAGGAACGCGCGCTGCCCGTCGACATGCGCAAGCGGCTGAGCCTGCGCAAGCAGCAGGTCGCGGTCAGCCTGCGCAAGCACGGCGCGCAGGGCCTCGTCGCGCGGGTGGTGCTGGTGCTGGACGCCTCCGGTTCGATGGCCGGGCTCTACCACCGGGGCGTGGTGGCGGACGTGGTGGAGCGGATGGCCGCCGTCGCCGCGCAGCTGGACGAGGACCGGACCATGCAGGCGTGGACCTTCGCGACCTGGCCGGCCCGGCTGCCCGACCTGAGGCTGTCCGAGCTGCCGGAGTGGCTGGGCCGGCACGTCCGGGTCGGCGAGATCTCGCTGTTCGGCCGCCGCAAGGTCCGCCCGCCGCTGCCCGACGGGCGGGTCGACATGAAGGCGGTCGGCGTCAACAACGACGAGCAGAAGGTCATCGCGGAGGTCCGCGCCCACGTGCGGGAGAACCCGACGGCGGAGCCGACCCTGGTGCTGTTCTTCTCCGACGGCGGGGTCTACCGCAACAGCGAGATCGAGCAGCAGCTGCGCGCGGCCGTCGAGGAGCCGGTGTTCTGGCAGTTCGTCGGGCTGGGCCACGGCGACTACGGGGTCCTGGAGCGGTTCGACACGCTGCCCGGCCGCCGGGTCGACAACGTCGGGTTCTTCGCGGTCGACGACATCAGCACCCTCCCGGACCCGGAGCTCTACGACCGGCTGCTGTCCGAGTTCCCGCAGTGGGTGGCGGCGGCCCGCCGGGCGGGCATCCTGCGCTGACGGCCGGTCACGGAGCGGCTCCGGGGCGGCTCCTGGAACGGGTCCTGGAACGGCCCCGGGACGCTACGAAAGGGTCACGGTCCGTTCTGTTTACTAGAAGTGTTTGTCTGTTCACCATCAGGCTCTCGGTCGGCCATCCTCCAGCTACCCCGACCGGAGTCCCGCGTGAGCCCCTCCTCCGCGCACCGCCACGTCCTCGGCACGGCCGCCCTCGCGGCCACCGCCGCTCTCCTCCTCACCGCCGTCACCACCGGCACCGCCGACGCCGCCCCCGGCGGCCGGGACGCGGCCGTCGCCCGCGCCCGGGCCAACGTCACCCAGCACGCCGCCCTGTTCGGCTACGGGCCCGGCCAGGACCTCGTCCTCAAGGACGTGGTGCTCGACCCGGACGGCACCCAGCACGTCCGCTTCGACCGCAGCTTCCAAGGGCTGCCCGTGGTCGGCGGCGACCTGGTGGTGCACCAGGACGCGCGCGGGCGGCTCACCGACTCCTCCCGGGCCAAGGGCCACGATCCGAAGGTGCCCACCACCCGCCCGGCCGTGCCCGCCCAGCGCAGCGCCGCCGAGGCGCTCCAGCAGGCCCCCGGCATCGCGGCGGCCACCTCCGCGCCCGAACTCGTGGTCTGGGCCGCCGACGGGACCGCCCGCCTCGCCTGGCGCACCACCGTCACCGGCACCGGCAAGCAGGGCCAGCCCACCGGCCGGGTGGTGGTCACCGACGCCACCACCGGCGCCGCCATCGACAGCTACGACGCCGAGCACTCCGCGACCGGCACCGGCCACTCCGAGTACACCGGCGACGTCACGCTCTCCACCACCCAGCAGGCGGACGGCAGTTACGCGCTGATCGACCCCGTCCGCGGCCACACCACCAAGGACGCCCACAACCTCTCCGCGAGCAGCGTCAAGGCCACCTCCGGGACGCTCTACACCGACGCCGACGACGTGTGGGGCGACGGCCGGAAGTTCTCCACCGACCGGGCCACCGCCGCCGTCGACGCCCACGCCAACACCGCCTGGACGTACGACTACTACAAGAACACCTTCGGCCGCAACGGCATCAAGAACGACGGCAAGGGCGCCACCGTCTTCGTCCACGTCGGCACGAACTGGGACAACGCCCAGTGGTCCGACGCCTGCTTCTGCATGATGACCGGCGACGGCAACGGCAGCACCGACCCCGAGCAGGTCGACCTCGACACCATGGGCCACGAGATGACCCACGGCGTCACCAGCGCCACCGCCAACCTCCGCTACAGCGGCGAGTCCGGCGGCCTCAACGAGTCCACCAGCGACATCTTCGGCACCATGGTCGAGTGGTACGCCGACAATGCGGTCGACAAGGGCGACTACCTGTTCAGCGACCAGTCCACCCCGCCCTGGCTGCGCCGCTTCGACCAGCCCTCGCTGGACGGCTCCTCGGCGGACTGCTGGAGCAAGAAGGTCGCCCGCCTGGACGTCCACTACTCCTCGGGCGTCGGCAACCACTGGTTCTACCTGGCCAGCGAGGGCAGCGGCGCCAAGACCGTCAACGGCGTCGCCTACAACTCGCCGACCTGCGACGGCTCGACCGTCACCGGCATCGGCAACCAGAAGGTCGCCGCGATCTGGTACCGCGCCCTGACCGTCTACATGACCTCCACCACCGACTACAAGGGCGCCCGCGCCGCCTCCCTCAGCGCCGCCCGCGACCTGTACGGCGCGAACTCCGCCGAGTACGCGGCGGTGGGCGCCGCCTGGAGCGCGGTCTCCGTCGCCTGACGCACCGCCAGGCGTCAGGCCCGGTACGCGAGGGCCTGGCGCAGGTGGTGGTCGGCGACGTCCAGCATCCACTGGCGGTCGGGGAAGTCGCCGGCGGCGATCCGCAGCGGGCCGCCGACCAGGTCCAGGTGCATGGCGTACCGGTAGAAGGCGAGGCGGCGCGGGTCGAGGCCGGGGTCGCGCAGCGCCTCGTAGTGCTCGCGGTGCGCGTCGAAGCGCATCCGCAGCCAGCAGTGCTCCACCTCGGGGTCCGCGTACAGCAGGCCCTCGACGTCGATCAGCACGGGCTCGCCGTCCGGCCCGACCAGGACGTGCTCGGGGCCCAGTTCGCCGTGCACCACGCCGAGTCCGGCGCGCGGCTCGACCCCGGCGTACAGGGCGTGCAGCCGGTCGGTCAGGGCGGACTCGGCCGCGGCGGCCCGCGGGTCGTGCGCGACCGCGGTCGAGAGGTTGACCAACGCCCGTTCCAGGTAGCCCCGTTCGCAGCTGTCGCCGGTCGGCGCGCCGCCGCCGTCGAGCCACGCCACCCGCCCGAACGCGGGCGCGCGGTGGGCGTGCATCAGCCGCAGGGCCCCGGCGAGCCGCCCCAGGGTGCGCCGCCCGGCGGCCGGGTCGCGCTCCAGCAGGTCCTGCAGCGTTCCGCCGCGGACGTCCTCGGCGACGGCGACGTCCGCCGGGTACAGCCCGCGGCCGCGGTCGGTGAACAGCAGGCGCGGCGCGCGGGCGCCGACGGCCGCCAGCCGCCGGGTGGCGCCTTCGAGCAGGTCGAGCCCGGAGGCGTGCGAGAACGGGTTCGCCGGGTCGTCGTGGCCGTCCGGGAGCAGGCCGTCCCAGTAGTCCTCGTCGGCGCTCCACAGGTAGACCACCGCGCTGGTGGCGTCGTCCAGCACGACCCGGTAGACGCCCTTCTTGCTGCCGCCGCGCAGCCGTTCGACGGCGGAGATCCGGCGGGCGGCGCCGAAGACCTCCCGCACGACGGGGGCCAGCGAGCGGGCGTCGGCGAACGCGCGGCCCCGGGCCGGTCCGGCGCTCACGCGGCCGACCGGCCTTCCCCGGCGGGCGCGAGGGGGAGGCCGACCAGGGAGTCGAGGACGGTGCGGGCGGCGAGCAGGTCGTCGATCGCCGCGGTGAGGCGGCGGCGTTCGGCGGCCAGGCCGGACAGCAGCTCCGGGCAGGAGCCGGTGAGGACCACGGTGTCGTCGGCCAGGCAGGGCAGGATCTCGGCGACGAGGGCGCTGTTCAGGCCGGCCGAGAGCAGCACCCGGATGCGGCGCACGGTGGGCACCGAGCGCTCCCCGTAGTCCCGGTAGCCGTTGGGGAGCCGCTCCGGCACCAGCAGGCCCTGTTCCTCGTAGTAGCGCAGCGCGCGGCGGCTGGCGCCGGTGCGCTCGGACAGTTCCCCGATTCGCATGCGGCGTAGTCCAGCAGCGACTTGACCTTCACGTCAACGTGAGGGCCTAGCGTCCCGGCCATGACGCGGAACACGAGGGACGACGGGAAGGGCGGCACGGCGGTGGCCGTGCTGGGGCTGGGGCCGATGGGGCGGGCGCTGGCCGCCGCGTTCGGGGCGGCCGGGCACCGGGTGACGGTGTGGAACCGCACGCCCGGCAAGGCCGCGGGGCTGCCGGTGGAGGTGGCGGGCAGCGTCGCCGGGGCGGTGGCGGCGGGGACGGTGGTGGTCGCCTGCCTGGCGCACCGGGAGGCGCTGGAGCAGGTGCTGGCGCAGGCGCCGGACGGCTGGCAGGGCCGGACGCTGGTGAACCTGACCAGTGGCCCGCCGGACGAGGCCCGCCGGCTGGCCGGGTGGGCGGCCGGGCGCGGGGCGGCGTACCTGGACGGGGCGGTCCTCACCCCGACCCGGACGATCGGGACGCCCGGCGCGACGGTGCTGGTCAGTGGTTTGGTGGAGGTGTTCGGGGCGGTGCGCGGCACGCTGGCCGCGACCGGCGGCGCGGTGCTCCACCTCGGGGCGGAGGTCGGGCTGGCGGGTGCTCACGAGACGGCGCTGCTGGACCTGTTCGCCACCTCGGTGCACGGGCTGGCGCACGCCTTCGCGCTGGCCGCCGCCGAGGGCATCGACCCGGGCCGGTTCGCGCCGCTGGCCGCCGGGATCGGCGACCTGCTGGCCGTCCTGGCCGCCGACTTCGCCGAGCAGTTGGCCGCCGGGAGCTTCCCCGGCACCCGCTCCACCCTCGCCGCCGCCCGCTCCGGCCTCACCCACGCCCTGGACGCCTCCGCCCGGCACGGCCTGGACACCGGCGTGCTGGCCGCGGCCCGTTCCGCCCTGGACCGGGCGCTGGCGGCCGGCCACGGCGCGGAGGGCCTGGCCCGGCTGGCCGCGGTGCTGGCCGAGCCCGTCGCCCGGCCGGCGGACGACGGGCCCGGGGCCGAGCGGGACGCGGCCGGCCGGGCGGAGGGGGCGGGTGCGGTCAGCCGGTGAGGGCCTCGACCAGGGTCCAGGTGGCCAGGACGGCCATGCACAGGCCGCCGACGCGCTGCACGGTGCGCAGCGGAACCCGCTTGGCGATGAAGCGGCCGACCAGCAGGGCGAGGGCGGAGACGGACATCAGGGCGGCGGCGGAGCCGATCGCGGTGGGCAGCCAGCCGTTGGTGGCGGCGAGGTTGGCGGTGGTGATCTGGGTCAGGTCGCCCCACTCGCCGATGAAGACGGTGGTGAACGCCGTGGCCCAGACCGGCCAGAAGCCGGTGACGGTCCGCGCGCCGCCCTCCTCGCCGTCCTCGTCGCCGCCCGAGCGCAGCAGCACGAACGCGCCGAAGCCGAACAGCGCGGCGGAGACCAGCTTGACGGCCAGGCCGGGCAGCAGGCCCAGCAGGCTGCCCGCGCCGACGGCGATCGCCACGTGCACGACGAACGCGGCCGAGGTGCCGAACCAGACGTACAGCGGGCGCATGCGGGTGCCCATGGCCAGGGAGGCGAACATCGTCTTGTCGGGGAGTTCGGCCAGGAAGATCAGCCCGAAGGCGGTGAGCATCGCCAGGGGGTCGAAGGACATCGCGGTGCTTTCTGCAGGGGCCGGGCCGCGGGCTCGAACGGCACCGGGCGGGCGACGGGCGAACCTCTCGGCCCGGCACGACGAGACCTGCCGCACGGTGGTGCGGCCGGGGCGTGCACGGGGCCGAAGGTCTCGTCCGTCGCGGCAGTGGCCTGCTGCGACCCACGGGCCGGGACGGGCGTGCCGTCCAGTGTGTCGACCGGTGGTGTTTCGGGACTACTCCCCTTCGCGGTGCCGAGTGTAAGGGATCGGCAAAGCCAGGGTAAAGCCCGGTCGGGGGCGGGGAGGTGGCCCGTTCTCGACCGCCCGGGCGGACCGGCCGCCGCCCCGCCGGGCACGGACCCGCCTGGTGGGTGCCGGGCCCGGCCGCCCGCGGCGGCGGTCGGGGCACGCCGGAATCCGGACAGAATCCGCTCCGGCGGCCGGGCGTCCTTTCCGTGGACACGGAACGCGAGTTAGCGTGACCGTGAGTTAGTTGCCCGAGGCACTCAATTGCCGGGCCGCCCTGCCGCACCCCGCCCCCGCCCGGGCCCGGACGGCAGCGCCCGGCCCCGGGAAGGGACCCCAGCATGGCCACTGCCGCCACCACCTCCCACCCCGCACCGCGCGGCGCCTGCCCGTTCGCGCCGCCGCCCGCCTACCAGCAGGCCCAGCAGGACGAGCCCGTCACCCGGGTCGCCCTCTGGGACGACAGCCCCTGCTGGCTGATCACCCGCTACCAGGACGCCCGCGCCGTCCTCGCCGACCCCCGCTTCAGCGCCGACGCCACCCGCCCCGGCTTCCCCTTCCTCACCGCCGCCGCCCGCCAACTCAGCGTCGGCAAGACCTCGTTCATCCGGATGGACGACCCCGAGCACGCCCACCTGCGCCGGATGCTCACCGGCGACTTCACCCTCCGCAAGACCGCCGCGCTGCGCCCCGCCGTCCAGCAGGCCGCCGACGAGCTGTTCGACCGGATGACCACCGGCCGCACCGCCGCCGACCTGGTCGCCGAGTTCGCCCTCCCGCTGCCCTCCCTGGTGATCTGCCTGCTGCTCGGCGTCCCCTACCAGGACCACGAGTTCTTCCAGCGCTGCAGCCGCACCCTGCTGCACCGCGCCAGCACCGTGGCGGAGGTGGCCGCCGCCCAGGACAGCCTGACCACCTACCTCGACACCCTCACCGAGAGCAAGCGCACCGACCCCGACGACGGCATCCTCAGCCGCCTGGTCGCCCGCGGCGAACTCCCCACCGAGGAGATCGGCGCCATGGGCCGCCTGCTGCTCATCGCCGGCCACGAGACCACCGCCAACATGACCGCCCTCTCCGTCCTCGCCCTGCTGCGCCACCCCGACCAGCTCGCCCACCTGCGCGCCCACCCCGACTCCACGCCCGCCGCCGTCGAGGAACTGCTGCGCTGGCTCAGCATCGTGCAGACCGGCGTCGTCCGGGTCGCCGTCGAGGACGCCGAGGTCGGCGGCGTGCTGATCCGGGCCGGCGAGGGCGTCATCTGCCAGATCAACACCGCCAACCGCGACGACGAGCGCTACCCCGACGGCGACGCCCTCGACCTCACCCGCGACACCCGCCGCCACCTCGCCTTCGGCTTCGGCGTCCACCAGTGCCTCGGCCAGCCGCTGGCCCGGCTCGAACTCGAGATCGCCCTCGACACCCTGCTGCGCCGCCTGCCCGACCTGCACCTGGCCGTGCCCTTCGAGGAGATCCGCTTCCGCCACGAGATGACCGTCTACGGCGTCGAGTCCCTCCCGGTCGCCTGGTGACCGCCCACCCCCCGAAAGGAACCGCCATGCTCGTCCACGTCGAGCCGGACCGCTGCTGCGGCTCCGGGCAGTGCGTCCTCGCCGCCCCCGAGGTGTTCGACCAGAACGACGAGGACGGCACCGTCGTCCTGCTCCAGGCAAGCCCGCCCGCCGACCTGGTCCGCGAGGTCGCCGACGCCGTCGCCGCCTGCCCCGGAGGGGCGATCCGGCTGGAGGAGGGAGTGCCCCGGTAGGCTGCCGGGCGGACGAGCGGGAACGACCGGGGGAGCGGGCACGTGCAGGTCACCGGGTACGCCCCGGACGCGGTCGCCGACCTGCGCGGCCGCCCCGGCGGGCCGCTGGAGCTCCGCTACGGGCCGGACGCGGTCGTGGTGGTCGGCGGCGTCCCCGGCAGCGGCAAGTCCACCCTGCTGCGCCGCTGGGACGCCCCCGCCGCCCTGATCGACCCGCGCACCACCCGGCTCGCCTGCCAGGCCCGGATGCCCGCCGCCCTGCCCTACCCGCTCTACCGCCCCGCCGTCCGCCTGCTGCACCTGCTGCGCACCCGCGCCGCGTTCCGCCGCCCCGGGCCGCTGCTGGTGCACGACTGCGGCAGCCGCTGGTGGATGCGCCGGGCCCTGGCGCACTGGGCCCGGCGGGCCGGACGCGAACTGCACGTGGTGCTGCTCGCCGTCCGCCCCGCCGAGGCCCTGGCCGGGCAGCACGCCCGGGCCCGCACCGCCGCCCCGCGCACCTTCCGGCTGCACGTGCGGCGCACCGCCCGGCTGCTGGCCGCGCTCGAACGGGACGGGCGGGCGGCGTTCCCCGGCGCCCGGTCGGTGCTGCTGGCCGACGCCGCCTCCCGCGAACGGCTGGCCGGCATCCGGTTCGGCGCCGCGGAACCGGCCGGGGCCGGTGCCGAGGACGCGGGCTGACGGCCGGTCAGTGGCCGCGGGCGATCCACTCCGCCAGGTGCGGGGCCTCCGCGCCGACGGTCGTCGAGTCGCCGTGGCCGGTGCGCACCACCGTCTCCGGCGGCAGCGTCAGCAGCCGCTCGCGGATCGAGGCGACGATGGTCGGGAAGTCCGAGAACGACCGGCCGGTGGCGCCCGGGCCGCCCGCGAACAGGGTGTCGCCGGTGAAGACGGTGCCCAGCCCGGGGGCGTACAGGCTGACCGCGCCCGGGCTGTGGCCCGGGGTGTGCAGCACCGTCAGCACCGTGCCCGCGACCGCGATCTCCTGACCGTCCGCCAACGGGCCGTCCGGCGCCCGGTCCGGGTGGGTCTGCCGCCACAGCACCTCGTCCGCCGGGTGCAGCAGCACCGGCGCGCCGGTCAGGTCCGACAGCTCGGGCGCCGCGTCCACGTGGTCGTTGTGGGCGTGGGTGGAGACCACCGCCAGCAGCCGCCGGCCGCCCAGCGCCTCCTTGATCGCCGCCGCGTCGTGCGCCGCGTCGATCACCACCGCCTCGGTGTCGTCGCCGACGATCCACACGTTGTTGTCGACCTGCCAGGTGCCGCCGTCCAGGCTGAACTCGCCCGAGGTGACCAGCTGTTCGATCCGGGCCGCCATCAGAACACCACCACCGAGCGCAGCACCTCGCCGCGCTGCATCCGGGCGAACGCCTCCTCCACGCCGTCCAGCGGGACCGTCTCGCTGACGAACGCGTCCAGGTCGAGGCGGCCCTGCAGGTACAGGTCGATCAGCATCGGGAAGTCCCGCTCCGGCAGGCAGTCCCCGTACCAGGACGACTTCAGCGCGCCGCCGCGCCCGAACACGTCCAGCAGCGGCAGCTCCAGCGTCATCTCCGGCGTCGGCACGCCGACCAGCACCACGGTGCCCGCCAGGTCGCGGGCGTAGAACGCCTGCCGGTACGTCTCCGGGCGGCCCACCGCCTCGATCACCACGTCCGCGCCGTGGCCGCCGGTCAGGCCGCGGATCGCCTCCACCGGGTCCACCGCACGGGAGTTGACGGTGTGGGTGGCGCCCAGGCGCTGCGCGGTGGCGAGCTTGCGGTCGTCCACGTCCACCGCGATGATCGTGCCCGCGCCGGCCAGCCGGGAGCCGACCACCGCCGCGTTGCCCACGCCGCCGCAGCCGATCACCGCGACGCTGTCGCCCCGGCCCACCTGCCCGGTGTTGATCGCCGCGCCCAGGCCCGCCATCACGCCGCAGCCCAGCAGGCCGGCCGCCGCCGGGGACGCCGCCGGGTCGACCTTGGTGCACTGACCGGCCGCGACCAGCGTCTTCTCCGCGAACGCGCCGATGCCCAGCGCCGGGGACAGCTCGGTGCCGTCCTCCAGCGTCATCTTCTGCTTCGCGTTGTGGGTGGCGAAGCAGTACCACGGCCGGCCGCGCTTGCAGGCCCGGCAACGTCCGCACACCGCACGCCAGTTGAGGACGACGAAGTCACCCGGCGCGAGGTCCTCGACACCCTCGCCGACCGACTCCACCACGCCCGCCGCCTCGTGCCCCAGCAGGAACGGGAACTCGTCGTTGATCCCGCCCTCCCGGTAGTGCAGGTCCGTGTGGCACACCCCGCACGCCTGCACCCGCACCACCGCCTCACCCGGCCCCGGATCCGGCACCACGACGGGAACCACCTCCACCGGTGCACCCTTCGCCCGCGCGATCACACCCCGGACAACCTGAGCCATGTCCCGTACCCGTCCTCTGCTCGGCACTCGATCCACGGCGGCACCCGGCCTCGGGCCCGCCCAGCAGCGAACTTACGCCGTTCCGGGACGGAAGTCGCCCGTCCATGCCCGCCCCCGGTTCCCGCACCGTCGTCGAGGAACCCGCTCGAACCCCGTCCCGCCGCCACCGGGTTCGGCCGTTCGTGTGGTGGGTGGAGGACATCGGTGAAGGTTCTGCGTCGATCGGCGGATCGCCGGGCCGGGCGGGTAGTCGGGGTCCTGCCGTCAGCTTTCGGCACCGCCCACCGCCGTCACCCGGAAGGAAGGCCGCCCCGCATGGCCGTCGCCACCTGCTGGTCCACCGCCGTCACGCTCCCGCACAGCCCGCACCCCGACCTGGCGGTGGAGGCCGGGCTGCACTTCGACTCCTCGCTCCCGTACGCGGTCCGGCTGGTGTTCCCGCCGGTCGGCCGGGTCGGCGCCGTGGAATGGGTGTTCGGCCGCGACCTGCTCAACGAGGGCCGCCTCGCCCCCGCCGGACACGGCGACGTCACCGTCCGCCCCGGCGCCGACGGCGAGGTCCTGGTCACCCTGCACGGCGGCACCGGGGCGGCGGTGGTCAACATCCCGGCCGAGATCGTCACCGGCTTCCTGCTCGAGTGCTACACGCTCGTCCCGGCCGGCCGCGAACACGAGCACCTGGACCTCGACGGCCTGATCGCCCGGCTGGGGACGGCCTGACCCGCCGGGGTGCCAGGCCGCCGGGCGATCAGGCGCCGGGCGATCAGGCGCCGACTGTCAGGAGGCGGGTGTCAGGAGGTGGGCATCAGGACGGTGTCGACGATGTAGACGGTGGCGTTGGCGGTCTGGACGTTGCCGCACAGGACCTTGGAGTTGGTGTTGACG